>NZ_CAMYKH010000004.1 GCF_947258935.1 uncultured Muriicola sp. | reverse complement strand
GCCTTTTGTCAAAAAACAGATATCTTCAAAGGACTCCTGTGGTTTTCATACAAAGAAGATCCGGCCCATTGGCATACCTTAACCAGGGAACAGGTAAAAGAGATCTTAGTAAAGAACAAACAAAAGGAAAAAGTGGCTAGCCTTGAAATGTATGCCGCAGATAATCTTGAGAAAGAACCTACCTTTTTGGAAAATACAGTAGGCCAGGATAGTCTTACTCGTTTTGATCGACCTAAGAACAATAATAGAAGAAAGAAAAATAAGAAAAGAAGAAAGCCCTATAAACCCTCTACTAAAAATGCCTAGATCTTATTTGTTGATTTTGGTCTGTGGCCTCCTATTTCTTGGTTGTGGGAAAGGCCCGGTATATTCCGAATTTCAGGCATTGGATGATGGCAGCTGGAAAAGGGATAATATTAAAGAATTCAAGATCTCCGATCTGGAGGTCAACCAGGACTATCAAATCTTTATTAATGTAAGGAATGACAACACCTATCCATTTAGTAACTTATTCCTGATCACTGAATTGGAATACCCGGATGGAGCAACATATATTGATACGCTCGAATACGTTATGGCCAATGCTGACGGGTCCTGGTTAGGCAAAGGATTTGGAAGTATAAAAGAAAATAGATTATGGTATAAGGAAAACATCAATTTTCCCGTTACAGGCGTATATACTGTACGCATTGAACATGCAATGCGAAAAAACGGCACTGTTGATGGGATTGTGGAATTACCCGGCATAACAGATGTTGGAGTGGAAATTGAAAAGAAATAATACCAATGGCACGCGCCCGAAAAAAACCTTCGAACACTTCATTTTACCCATTTATTAAATGGTTTTGGATCCTTTTTCTTACTGGCGTCCTATCCGTAATATTAGTATTTCTTTTAGCATCCTGGGGTGCCTTTGGGGAAATGCCCACCTTTGAAAGACTTGAGAATCCTAAAACAAATCTGGCTACTGAGATAGTCTCATCAGATGGTGCCACCCTCGGAAAATTTTACCTGGATGACAACCGAACCCCGGTAAATTATAAAGATTTACCCCAGAACTTGGTAGATGCTCTGGTTGCTACCGAAGATGCTCGTTACTATGATCATTCCGGGATCGATGGTATTGGATTTTTAAGGGCTGTTGCATTTTTAGGTCAACGCGGAGGTGCCAGTACCATTTCACAACAATTGGCCAGACAACTTTTTGTTGGAGTTCGTTCCAAGAGTCTGTTTCAGGCAGTTACACAGAAGATCAAAGAATGGGTAATCGCCACACGTTTGGAACGCAGCTATACCAAAGAAGAGATCATTGCCATGTATATGAACATCTATGATTTTGGCTATAATGCCGATGGTATACGATCTGCCTCCCGTATCTATTTTGGGAAGGAACCCAATAATCTAAAGATCGAAGAGTCGGCTGTTTTAGTTGGCATGCTCAAAAATTCTTCTCTTTACAATCCAATTCGACGCGAAAAGCTAGTGCTCGACCGTCGAAATACGGTGCTCTCTCAAATGGAGAAGTATGATTACATAAGTGAGCAGCAAAAAGACTCTCTTCAGAAGACAAAAATGGACATCAATTTTAGTCCGGAGTCGCATCGTGAGGGGTTGGCCACTTATTTTAGAATGTACCTGCAGCGATATCTGAATGACTGGATAAAGGAGAATCCGAAACCGGTAACTGAAGATGAGGACCGCGATACCTGGAACATTTATCTGGACGGATTAAAAGTCTATACCACCATAGATTCCAGAATGCAAAAGAATGCGGAAGATGCCGTTACTCTGCATATGAAGCGTCTACAGGCCGAATTTTTTCATCAGAATACCCCTGAGAGAAATCCAACAACCCCATTTACGGATCTGGAAAAAGAAGAGATAAACAGGATCATAGAACGCGCCATGAAGAATTCGGATCGGTGGAGGAAGATGAAAGCCGAGGATAAAACTGAAGAAGAGATCAGAGCTTCGTTTAAAGTTGAGACCGAGATGACGGTCTTTGACTGGAAGAGTGATACTCAGGAGAAGGACACAGTGATGACCCCACTCGACTCTATTCGATATTACAAGACATTTCTCAGATCGGCCATGATGTCTATGGAACCGCAAACCGGGCATGTAAAAGCATGGGTAGGCGGATTAAATTACAAGCATTTTCAATATGATAATGTAATTCAGGGTGCACGGCAGGCAGGATCAACCTTTAAGCCGTTTGTCTATGCCGCCGCAATAGATCAGTTACGAATGTCTCCTTGTGATCAACTGCCAGATAGTCAATACTGCATAGAAGCCGGGAAACACGGAAATCCGGAGCCCTGGTGTCCAAAAAATTCGGATGGAAGATACTCAGGCAATATGTTCACTCTTAAGCATGCCCTGGCAAATTCTATAAATACGGTAACGGCCCAGCTTATTGATATGGTAGGACCAAAACCTGTGGTGTCTATCGTGAAGAATCTGGGTCTTACGGGAGAAATTTTGGAAGTTCCCTCTATTGCCCTGGGGACTCCAGATTTTAACGTCTATGAAATGGTAGGTGCCTATGGTACCTTTGCCAATCAGGGGGTTTATGTTAAGCCTGTAATGGTAACCCGTATTGAAGATAAAAATGGAACTGTCTTGTATGAATATGTGCCGGAAACAAAAGATGTTTTGAGCAAGGAAGTGTCCTATGCCATGATCAACCTTTTGGAAGGAGTCACCGAGGGAGGTTCCGGAACGCGTTTAAGACATAATTCTTCAAAGGACCAAGATGTGTATAAGGAGATCATTACCGGATATCCTTATGGATTTACAAATCCTATTGCAGGAAAAACCGGGACTACTCAAAATCAAAGCGACGGTTGGTTTATGGGAATGGTTCCTAATTTGGTAACCGGTGTTTGGGTAGGAGGTGAAGACCGGGCTACCCACTTTAAAACGATCGCCTATGGGCAGGGAGCTTCAATGGCACTGCCAATTTGGGCTTTGTATATGCAAAAGAATTACGAAGACCCGGATCTGGGGGTATCAAAAGAAGAATTTATAGCCCCCGAAAATATGAGTATCAATTTGGATTGCTCCAAGACGGAAATAGCAGTTGAAAAGGAAAATGACCTGGATAATGATCTGGATGACCTTGACTTTTAATTCGATAAACCTAGAATATATAACATTCATATGATCCTAAAAAGAGTCAACAATGCTCAAGAAGCCCTGACAGGTGTTAAAGACGGAATGACCTTTATGCTGGGAGGATTTGGATTGTGCGGCATACCCGAGAATGCCATTGCAGAACTTGTACGACTAGGGATCAAGAACATTACCTGTATTAGCAATAATGCAGGGGTTGATGATTTTGGTCTTGGACTTCTGTTACAAAAACATCAGATAAAGAAAATGATCTCTTCCTATGTGGGTGAGAACGACGAGTTTGAACGACAAATGCTCAGTGGCGAACTAGACGTTGAATTAACACCCCAGGGAACCCTGGCGGAAAAATGTAAGGCAGCACAAGCTGGTTTCCCTGCGATATACACCCCGGCCGGTTATGGAACCGAAGTAGCAGAGGGGAAAGAAACCAGAGAATTCAACGGGAAAATGTACGTATTGGAATATGCTTACCAAGCGGAGTTTGCTTTTGTTAAAGCCTGGAAAGGAGATGAGGCAGGTAACCTCATCTTTAAAGGTACCGCACGTAATTTCAATCCTTGTATGTGTGGTGCCGCAAAGATTACTGTGGCCGAAGTGGAAGAGCTGGTTCCTGCAGGTCAATTAGATCCCAATGAGATCCATATACCCGGAATCTTTGTACAACGAATATTTCAAGGAACTCACTATGAAAAACGGATTGAACAACGAACTGTAAGACCCCGAAACTAATGCTCGATAAGACCGGTATAGCAAAAAGAATTGCCAAGGAGGTAAAGGATGGCTACTATGTGAATCTGGGGATTGGAATCCCAACCCTGGTTGCCAATTTTGTGCGTAGCGATATCAATGTTGAATTCCAAAGTGAGAACGGTGTTCTTGGAATGGGCCCCTTTCCTTTTGAAGGTGATGAGGACGCCGATATTATCAATGCAGGAAAACAAACAATTACTACCTTGCCAGGTGCCTCTTTTTTCGATTCTGCCCTGAGCTTTGCCATGATAAGAGGGAAGCATGTAGACCTAACTATATTGGGCGCCATGGAGGTGGCAGAAAATGGTGATATAGCCAATTGGAAAATTCCCGGGAAAATGGTAAAAGGAATGGGAGGTGCCATGGACCTTGTAGCCTCAGCAGAGAATATCATTGTGGCCATGATGCACACCAACAAGGCCGGAGAATCCAAATTATTAAAACGATGTACCCTTCCTTTAACAGGAGTGGGTTGTGTAAAAAAGATTGTTACAAATCTTGCGGTACTTGAGGTGGTCCCGGAAGGATTTAAATTATTGGAAAGAGCACCCGGAGTTTCCGTTGAGACTATTCAAAAAGCTACAGAAGGCAAGCTTCTGGTTGCTGATGACATTCCTGAAATGAACCTCTAACCAACTCATATTACAACATTTACCACTTTTTTGTAAAGTTTAACAACAATTATTAGTAGAAATAAGCGTTGTAGTCTTACTTTAGAGCACAAACGAAAATGGAAGCCCCCAAGTCTAATCTTAAACCTAACAGCAATGGACACGCAAACAAATCAGGCTTCTTCTGAAGAGAAGGTCCAAGTCTACCGAAATGATTTTTACAACGGTATTTTACAGCTAGCAAAAAAGCTATTTATGTTCTAATACCTTTTAAAATTGAATACTTAAGGAGTAAAGCCATTGGTTTTACTCCTTTTTTATTTTAGCTTCCCTATGAAGAACTAATTCATGGAACTTACATTACATCATTGTTCAATAGCGGACCTGGATCAACTTGTATTGATCTCCAGGAAAACCTTTATAGATGCCTTTGCCACACAAAACAATCCGGAAGATTTTGAACATTACTTGCATACTGCATTAACGAGAGAAACTTTAGCAAACGAATTAGACCATTCTCATACCTCATTTTATTTTGTAAAAAATTCGAAAGAAACAGTTGGCTACTTTAAGATTAATGATGCTATAGCGCAAACAGATATTTATGATGAGACATCCTTTGAATTGGAGCGTATTTATGTGCTTTCCGACTATCAAGGCCATGGAATAGGAGAATGGATGATTGAACAGGTTATTCATTTGGCTCAACAAGCAAATAAGGATTATATATGGCTGGGGGTATGGGAAGAGAATACATCAGCCATCAGGTTTTACGAGAAAAAAGGGTTTATTAAATTTGGGAAACACCCCTATTATATTGGGAAAGACAAACAAATGGATTGGCTCATGAAACTAGATTTAACTACCTTGTAATTCTCAATTACTACCCATGACAAAAGCACTACTTTTCCTCATCGCCATTAGCACAACGCTAAACACATTTTCACAAGACCCCCATTATTTTCCTGAAAGGAATGCTGATTGGACCACTAAGAATCCTGCAGAATACAATATCAATGAGGCGGCCCTACAAAAGGTTGTGACTTTTGCAATGAACAATGAGTATTCCGGATCTCGAGATCTGCGGATTGCGATCTTAAAGGGATTTGAACGAGAACCTTTCCATGAGATCATGGGACCTACCAAAAAACGAGGCGGCCCTGCTGGCCTGATCCTAAAAAACGGATATGTGATTGCCTCCTGGGGTGACACAAAACGGGTAGATATGACCTTTAGTGTTACTAAGAGTTTCCTTTCAACCGTTGCAGGTATTGCCGAAGACAGCGGTTTACTAAAAGACACTTCAGATAAGGTAGGCAACTATATTTGGGATGGTACTTTTGATGGGGCACATAATTCAAAGATCAGCTGGGAACATCTCTTGCAGCAAAATTCGGACTGGTCCGGCGAATTATGGGGCGGTAAGGATTGGGCAGACAGACCACCGCGGGAAGGAGGCCTGGACGATTGGAAATTCAGAAAATTAAATGAACCAGGCACCGTCATGGAATACAATGATGTACGGGTAAACTTACTCGCTTACAGCCTCACCCACGTATGGCGGAAATCCGTACCATCGGTCCTGAAAGAACATATTATGGATAAAATTGGGGCAAGCACTACCTGGCGATGGTTTGGATATGAAAATGCCTGGACAGAGGTGGATGGCATTGATGTTAAATCAGTAACCGGAGGTGGACATTCCGGAGGTGGAATTTTTATTAATACGGAAGACATGGCGCGTTTCGGATTGCTTTTTCTAAACAACGGCAAATGGAATGATGATCAGCTGATCAGTCAAAAGTGGATCGTGAAAGCTACTACTCCTTCTATTTCAAATCCCAATTACGGATACCTTTGGTGGCTTAATACAAAAGGGGACCGTCATTTGGAAGGATGGTCCGATAATCTTTACTACGCGGCCGGTTTTGGCGGGAATTTTATCGTTATTGATAAGGAGCACGAGCTTGTATTGGTCACCAGATGGTTAGAACCTAGTAAAATAGAGGACTTTATGACCTTGCTGTTGGAAGCCTTATGATCATATGTTATTAATGATCTCTGCCGCCTGCAATAAGGTGTCATCTTTTTTAGCAAAACAGAATCGCAACTGCTTTTGGTCTAGCTGATCTACACAAAATACTGATATTGGAATACTAGCAAGACCCTTTTCCTTGATCAAACGTGCAGCAAAGTCCACATCGCCTTCATCGGTTATTGCAGAATAATCGAGAAGCTGAAAATAAGTACCTCTGGTTGGGGTAAACTTAAATCGCGAAGGTGCAATAGCCTCTAAAAACAGATCGCGTTTACGCTGAAAGAATGCGGATAACCCCAAATAATTAGACTCATTCTGAAGATAGGAGACCAGGGCTTTTTGAACAGGATGATTCACTGCATATACATTGAATTCATGGACCTTTCTAAATTCTGCCATCAATGAGGCTGGTGCTGCACAATATCCCATTTTCCATCCCGTAACGTGAAAAGTTTTTCCAAAGGAAGCCATCACAAAACTCCGTTCTGCTAATTCCGGATATTTGGAAACACTTTCATGACTTCGGCCATCGAATACCATATGTTCATATACCTCATCGCTTAGCACTAAAATATCAGTATCACGTAAGCTATCGGTCAATTCTTTCATGTCCTCCGCCGAGAGAATACTCCCGGTTGGATTATGGGGCGTATTTATGATAACGAGTCGGGTTTTGTTCGTAATACTCGCTCTAAAAGCATCCCAGTCTATCTTAAAATCTTTTCCTTTCATCTGGATGAATACAGGAATGCCACCGTTGATCTCAATAGCAGGTTCATAACAATCATAGGCAGGTTTAAAAATGATCACCTCATCTCCTTTGTGTACTACTGCAGTAATAGCAGTAAATATTCCTTGAGTTGCCCCGGCTACCATAATGATCTCCTTATCCGGGGCATAACACTTCCCATAAAGTTGTTCAATTTTTGCACTGATAACTTCCCTAAGCGAATAGATACCTTCCATAGGTGCATACTGGTTGGCGCCCTGCTTCATTGCTTCAGAAACCAACTCAATAAGATGCGGATCTGTTTCAAAATTTGGAAAGCCCTGCGAGAGATTCAAAGCTTTGTGTTCTCTTGCCATTTTTCCAATGATGGTAAAAATGGAAGATTGGATATGCGGTAGTTTGGAAATCAAAGTTGAGATCAAAAGAGCCTGTTTTGGTGATCCCTTAAATGTAATAAAATTGTGAACGGATAGGACCATAAAAAACCCCTATCTTATATTGATAGGGGTTCCTAGATATCTTATTGTTGCCTTTTAACCCTTTATGGTGGCACTTAAATATTCACGATTCATCCGGGCAATGTTCTCCAGGGAGATCCCTTTTGGACATTCAACTTCACAAGCCCCGGTATTGGTGCAATTTCCAAAACCTTCAATATCCATCTGCCGCACCATATTTAGCACCCTGTCTGTGGCCTCAACCCTTCCCTGAGGAAGCAGGGCCCTTGGCAGAAGTAAATAACATAGCACTCGCATTTTTACAGGCAGCCACACATGCCCCGCAACCAATACAAGCGGCGGCGTAAAAGGAATCATCTGCATTCTCTTTTTCGATCGGAATAGTATTGGCATCTATGGTATGTCCGGAAGTATTCACGGAAATATAGCCCCCTGCCTGTTGAATCCTATCAAAGGCTGTACGGTCTATAATAAGATCCTTGATCACAGGAAATGCTTTGGCACGGAAAGGTTCTATGGTGATGGTATCTCCGTCATTAAAACTACGCATATGTAATTGACAGGCGGTGATCATTCTATCCGGGCCATGAGGACGGCCATTGATCTGAAGAGAGCAGGTTCCGCAGATCCCTTCCCTACAATCATGATCGAACTCTATAGGCTCTTCGCCTTTGGTGATAAGGTCTTCATTTAAAATGTCTAACATCTCCAAAAAGGACATATCTCCTTCTATCCCTTCCATGGTATAGTCTACCATCTTTCCTTTGGAGGCGGCATCTTTCTGACGCCATATCTTCAAATATATTTTCATAGCTATTTATTTGTAAGAACGTGTCTTTAATTCAATATATTCATAGGCCAGGTCTTCTTTGTGAAGCTTGGCATCTTTAGGCTCACCCTTGTATTCCCAGGCGGAAACGAATTTGAAATTTTCATCATCACGCAAGGCCTCACCTTCCGGTGTTTGATATTCTTCACGGAAATGTCCGCCGCATGATTCATTGCGCTCCAGGGCATCCATGGCAAATAATTCTCCAATTTCAAAAAAATCGGCAACGCGACCTGCTTTTTCCAATTCCTGATTTTTGGAGTTAGCCTCTCCGTTTATTTTTACATTCTCCCAGAAATCTTTGCGCAATGCTGCAATTTCTGTGATCGCCTTTTTTAGATCTTTCGCATTTCTGCTCATACCGCATTTGTCCCACATGATCTTACCTAGTTTTTTGTGGTAATAATCTACAGAATGAAGGCCTTTCCCAGACATCAATTTGTTGATCCTATCTGTTACATGCTTCTCCGCTTCATCAAACTCCGGACTATCCGTAGGGATCTTTCCGGTTCTGATATCATCGGCAAGGTAATCCCCGATAGTATAGGGAAGTACAAAATACCCATCTGCCAACCCTTGCATCAAAGCTGAAGCTCCCAGTCTGTTGGCTCCGTGGTCACTAAAGTTTGCTTCTCCTATAGAATAACATCCGGGAACAGTGGTCTGTAAGTTGTAATCAACCCATAGTCCGCCCATGGTATAATGCACGGCCGGGTAGATCATCATTGGGGTCTTATACGGATTTTGATCCACGATCTTTTCATACATCTGGAACAGGTTTCCGTATTTCGCTTCAATCACTTCTTCACCTAGTTGTCTTATAGTATCGGGATCCGGATCCTTGATACCGGATGTATAGGCTTTTTCAGTACCATATCGGTTGATGGCTGCAGCAAAATCGAGGTAGACCGCTTCACCAGTCTTATTTACACCAAAACCGGCATCGCAACGCTCTTTAGCTGCGCGAGAAGCCACATCCCTTGGGACCAGGTTTCCAAAAGCAGGATAGCGTCTTTCTAAATAATAATCTCTATCCTCTTCCTTGAGTTCCGTAGGCTTAAGTTTGCCTTCGCGAATGGCCTTGGCATCCTCTAATTTTTTAGGCACCCAGATACGTCCATCATTCCTCAATGATTCTGACATTAGGGTTAGCTTTGACTGGTGCTCCCCAGATACCGGGATACAGGTTGGATGGATCTGCGTGAAACATGGATTGGCAAAAAAGGCACCTCTTCGGTGTGTACGCCAGGCTGCCATTACGTTGGCCCCCATACAATAGGTGGAAAGGAAAAAGAGATTCCCATATCCTCCTGAAGCGATCACTACTGCATGTGCAGAATGCCTTTCAATTTCTCCTGTAACAAGGTTTCGCGCTATAATACCTCTGGCTTTCCCATTAACCTTAACAAGATCTAGCATTTCGTGACGGGTATAAGACTTAATCTTCCCGCGTTGTATTTGCCTGTTCATGGCCGAATAAGCTCCTAATAATAATTGTTGCCCGGTTTGTCCTTTGGCATAAAAGGTTCTTGACACCAATACCCCTCCAAAGGATCTGTTGTCTAACAGTCCGCCATACTCTCTGGCAAAGGGAACCCCTTGTGCTACACATTGATCAATGATATTCCCGGAAACTTCAGCCAGACGATATACATTTGCTTCTCTGGATCTGTAGTCTCCACCTTTGATGGTGTCATAGAAAAGTCGGTAGTCACTATCCCCGTCACCCTGATAATTCTTGGAAGCATTTACTCCTCCCTGAGCAGCAATAGAATGCGCCCTTCTTGGGGAATCCTGATAGCAAAATGTTTTTACGTTGTAGCCCAATTCTGCCAGCGTTGCGGCTGCAGAACCTCCGGCAAGTCCTGTACCAACCACGATGATGTCAATGTTCCGCTTGTTCGCCGGGTTTACAAGGTCAATGTCGTTCTTATGTTGTGTCCATTTATCGGCCAATGGCCCTTTTGGAACTTTAGATTCTAGAATGCCCATATCTTAATGTATTATTGGGTTGAAATGATGGTATAGTGCAATAAAAGCAAATCCCAATGGAATTGCTACGGCATAAACCTTGGTAAAATTTACAATTGCGGGAGTATATTTATTATTGAGTCCCATGGTTTGAAAGGAGGAAGCAAAGCCATGCCAAAGGTGAAGGGAAAGAAGCCCAAAAGAGATAACATAGAGTACGGTTCTCCAAATAGGAGCAAACTTCTCCACGGTCTCAGCATAGTAGCGAGTAGGATCTTCCGGATTTACCTCTACATACTTAAAGGCCATTTCATGCAACCAGAAATCGTAAAAGTGCAATCCTAAAAAGGCAAGGACCACTGCACCTGAATAGATCATATTCCTCGAAACCCAGGGAGCATTGGCACTTCCTTTGAACTGCACGTATTTTACCCCACGAGCTTTATTATTCTGGATCTCCAGAATAATTCCCATCACAAAATGGATGACCACACCGGCAATAAGTATGGGTTGCATAAGGAATTGAACTACCGGGTTGTATCCCATAAAATGGGAAAATTCATTAAAGGTCTCCGGCGAGATCACAGAAGTAAAGTTGATAGTAAAGTGCAATGCCAGGAAAAAGACCAAAAAAATACCAGAAAGGGCCATGACCACTTTTCTGGCTATTGAAGACTGTATGAGTTTACTCATTATCGTACAAATTTAAAGTCACAAATTTACGGCAGCAGCCCTTGAATTACAAACTTCCAGAGCATTACTTACGTGTTCTTTTAGTAATTTCAGGAATTGTTATTCTGTGTTTAAGAAAGGGGATGAAATGGCCCTTATTTTGCACCTTGGATTAAACAAAAATTTAAACCGACCGACCCCAATTTTATTTTATAAGCTCTTCTATTCAATTTTTATACGCAATTTCTCTTCTACACCATTCCCTTTCAACACAAATTCGTAAGAACCCTTGGGCAAATAGGTTTTTCCATTATCTGCGGTTTTTAATGCCATTTTATTCTTCTTTAGGAAGGCCGATTTTCCCTCTTTGGAAAAAGCCACATCATAGGAAAGAACATTATAACCTTTATCAGCCTCCAGATCAAAGGCACTTACCTCTATGCCGTCTAAGGTCTTTATTGCGGCTTTATACGGTCCTTTGTTTTTCGAGTAGAAAGCAATGTCTATACCAGGGGTATTGGGTTCAGACCATGAACTTCTTGCATTCCCCCAGCGACTGGAATGTTTGATAGCAGGTATTTCGAAGACCAATAGTCCCTTAGATAATATGTCCGGAGTAAGCTGCTGCAAATGCGCTATGTCTGCCTTATAGATACTTCTTCCGTGTGTCCCTACGACCAGGTGTTTAGCCTCCGGCTGAATTACCAGATCATGAATAGCCACATTGGGAATCCCATTTTGAAACAACTCCCAGGAAGCTCCCTGATCAAAGCTTGCGTAAAGTCCGTTGTCCGTACCCACAAATAAGAGTTGATCGTTGACAGGATCTTCCAGAATAACATTTACAGAAGAGACAGGAAGATTAGCCGCTATGTTGGTCCAGCTCTGCCCCATGTCCTCGCTTTTATAAACGTAAGGCGCAAAATCGTCCCAGCGATAGCCATTTAAACTGGCATATACTCGTTCTTTTTTGTGTTTTGAGGCGGCTACCCTGCTCACCCACAGTTCCTGAGGTAATTTATCAGAGATCTTTTTCCAGCTACCACCTCCATCACTACTTAGGTGAATAAGGCCATCATCACTTCCTGCATACAGCAGGCCGAATTTAAAAGGGGATTCAGATATAGAAGTAAGGGTGCCATAAGCCACATTCCCTTCTTTTCCTCCCTGGGTGAGATCTTCAGAAATGGCCTCCCAATCATCGCCCTGATTTAGGGAACGATGTAATTTATTACTCCCAAAGTAAAGGATGTCCTGATTATGGGAAGATAGCAAAATGGGAGTCTGCCAATTAAAACGATAGGGTTTTTCTCCTAGTTCATGTTTGGGTTGAATGTAGTCCCTTTTTTCATTACCAAGATCTATCCTAAAATAATTTCCGAATTGGAAACCGGTATATACAATAGAAGAATTTCTATTATCTATTTGTACTTGCATGCCATCGCCACCCATGATCGACTTCCACGGGTAGTGCCCCGAAGAGTGCCATCTGCTATTTTCCTGTGCATTATGCGGCCCCATCCATACGCCGTTATCCTGCAAACCGCCATACACGTTATAGGGTTTTTCATGATCTATATTGATGGCGTAGAACTGGCCTACCTCAGGAGAATTATTCTTGATCCAATGGGCTCCATCATCATACGAAATGTTTACACCCCCGTCATTCCCATTGATAAGGTGTCCGGGTTTCACAGGATTCACCCAAAGTGCATGATGATCCGCATGCACATTATCCCCATCTATGGCCTTGTAGGTCTTCCCTCCATTATCAGAGGCTATCAACGGTACTCCGGCCAGATATATCTTCTCGGGGTTATTTCTGTCTACCCTTATCTGGGCAAAGTAATACCCATAACTGTAAAAAAGGTCATCTATATAATCTTCATTCTGTTTCTTCCAGGTTTTTCCTGCATCCTTACTTCGGTATACTTCGGCACCAATCACGGGTGTGTCGAACAAAAGGGAATTGGCATTTTCCAGATAAGCCGCCAGGTCCATCGGCTTAACAGCCCCAGCTCGCACCATTTCCTTTACATTCTTTGCCTTGTATTTTTCCTGAAAATTATTGTCCTTCAGAAATTCATCTAATTGTACATCCTTCAGATTTAGAAAAGCCTCTACAGACATGGTCTTAAAATCTTCTTTGGTTAATCCCTCTTTTTCATCTTTATCAGATTTAGTCCTTCTAAACTGATTGTCGTGCACTACATATACAATATCATTATCATAAACTGCCAGGCCAATTCGGCCAACTCCCTCGCCTGTAGGAAATCCGCTATTTGATCCTGAAATTAGTTTCCAGCTATTCCCGGCATCCGTGCTTTTGTAGATCCCGGAACCGGAACCATTTCCTTCAAAATTCCAGGCTTTTCTATCCTTATCCCAGGCTGCTGCATATTGAATGCTAAAATCATTGGGCGAGACTGCAAGATCAATAATACCTGTCTCTTCATTTATAAACAGCGTTTTTTTCCAGGTCTTCCCTCCATCGGTAGTTTTATAAACGCCACGTTCGGCATTGGGGGAATATAAATGCCCGGTAACCCCAACTACCACTTCATTTACATTTCCGGGATTGATGACGATTCTTCCAATATGATGCGAATCTGTAAGCCCCATATGTTGCCAGGTGGCACCTTTGTCAGTCGACTTTAACATCCCGATCCCGGCATAAGAAGAGCGCGAACTATTATTTTCGCCGGTACCCACCCAGATTGTTCCGGTTTTCCAATGTACGGCAATGTCGCCTACATTTTGGGTGGCAGTTCCATCTAAAATAGGAGTAAAGGAGGTGCCGTTGTTTTTGGTATGCCACAAACCACCTGAAGCATAACCTACATAAAATTCTGTTGGGTCATCCGGGTTTACCGCAATATTTACAACACGACCACTCATTACACTAGGGCCAATATTTTTAAAAGGAATGTTCTTTACCAGAGAAGAGCTGCTCATGCTCTCCTTCATCTCAATTCCTTCCATGACCTTGGTTGCGGAAGAAGCTGTTGGCTGTGCTTTTAGAATAAGTACGCTCAGGAAGAAAAGCAGGGATATTTTGAATTTCATGATAGGGTATTTAATTTTTTGGAAGGTATGAATTTGGCAGACTTATGGCAAGTACCTTATAAAAGATATGCGAGTAAATAGTTACTTTTGGGTAAACACAAGATCCAAATGAAATACGATCCTATTGACGCCTCCCTTTTTATGATAAACCGTAAAAAGTTTATGGCGCAGATGAAGCCCAAGAGCATTGCTGTTTTTAATTCCAATGACATCTATCCTATAAGTGCGGATAGCACCATGCCATTTCAGCAGCATAGGGATATTTTATATTTGAGTGGGGTAGACCAGGAAGAGTCTATTTTATTGCTTTTCCCGGATGCTATCAATAAAGAACATCGAGAAGTGTTGTTTGTAAGGGAGACCAATGATCATATTGCGGTTTGGGAAGGTGAAAAACTATCCAAAGAACAGGGAACCAAAGTGTCAGGGATAAAGAACGTTCAATGGCTCAGCAACTTTGACAAGGTATTCTTTGATCTGATGACGGAAGCAGAAACTGTTTATTTCAACACGAATGAACACTACCGGCAGTCCGTGGAAACCCAAACAAGGGAAGACCGGTTTATCCTAAAGTGCAAGGAGCAATTCCCTGCCCATAGCTGGGCTAGGAGCAACCCAATTTTACAACAAATTCGTGGGGTAAAAGAACCTCAGGAAATAGCCCTTATGCAACAGGCCTGTAATATCACAGAAAAGGGGTTTAGAAGGATCTTACAATTTACAAAACCCGGTGTTTGGGAATACGAGATAGAAGCAGAGTTCCTGCACGAATTTATCCGCAACCGCTCTAAAGGGTTTGCCTACACGCCTATTGTTGCCTCAGGCAATAATGCCAATGTATTACATTATGTAGTAAACAATCAAAAGTGTAAGGCAGGCGATCTAATCCTATTGGATGTAGGGGCAGAATACGCCAATTACTCGAGCGATATGACGAGGACCATTCCGGTTAGTGGAACCTTTACCAAGAGACAACGTGAGGTTTATGATGCCGTTTTACGAGTGAAAAATGAAGCCACCAAAATGTTAGTGCCCGGCACCTTATGGGCAGAATACCATAAGGAAGTAGGAAAGATCATGACCTCAGAGCTCCTCGGATTAGGGTTGCTAGACAAATCAGATGTAAAAAATGAGAACAAGGAATGGCCGGCATATAAGAAATACTTCATGCATGGCACAAGCCATCATATTGGGTTAGACACGCATGACTACGGTCCCTTAAAAACCCCTATGAAAGCCAATATGGTCTTCACGGTGGAGCCTGGCATTTATATTCCCCAAGAAAAATTCGGAGTTCGTCTTGAAGACGATGTAGTGGTACAGGCAAAAGGAGCCCCGTTGAATCTTATGAAAAACATCCCGATTGAAGCAGAGGAGATTGAAGAAATAATGCTGGGAAAATAAACCTCGACTTTCTTTCCAAATATCAAATTGCAATTATTGCAATTTACACGCTATTTTTTGTTCCTTTTGCGCTCTTGTACTTTAGAAGGTTGGCAACAAGAAGAGTAAACATAGCTGGAACGATCCATCCCATTTGGACCGAGCTTAAAGGGATGTATTGATTAAGAGATTCCATATTCTCGGCAAGGCCTAAACTAGATAGAAAGTCGGGTACGCTAAAAAGAATGGTGGCGATCACCACTGCCTGAAACACCTTAGCAGTTGTCCATTTATCCGGCAATACATTAAGGAGGATGAGTACTATGGTAATGGGGTAAATAAACATCAGGGCAGGGAGTGCAACATTTATAATATATCCAACGTTTAGCTGACCCATTAAAACTCCCAAAATACAGCCCACAATGACAGTAATGATGTAGGCTTTTTGAGAGTCTGCGAATCTGCTTTTCACAAAATCCCCTGTGCCGGCAACTATCCCAACGGCCGTCGTAAAACAGGCCAGGCTCACTAGAATTCCAAAGATAAACTTCCCGGTATTCCCCAAAGTAATAAGGCTCATTTGCTGCAAAAGGTCGGTCCTGGAAATATCGTCTTCAAAATGGGTATGCATTAAAGCGGCGGAAAGTATTAGACCGGCATAGACGAGAAAGAGAGCCAGTCCTGCCATCCACCCGGCATTTGTAATCAATTTCTTTTTATGAGCGTAGTCCTTCCCGGTATTTTTTAGATTGATAGAGACTATAATAACCCCACCTACTACTACGGCCCCAATGGCATCAAAGGTCTGATAGCCTTCTATGACGGCATAACTCAGTGGATTAGCAATAGCAGCTGCACCAAAAGTGAAGGGTTCAACATAGATGATTATTCCAATAATAGCCACAAGGATCAGTAAGATAGCAGGGGTCATGAGCTTGCCAATAATGTTCAGAATTTTAGATCTGTTAAGGGCAAAAACAAGGACCAAAACAAAGTAGACAAAACTGCTTAACAAGGGGGCACTATTGAACAGTGGTGCAATGGCCATTTCGTGGGTTACCGAAGCCGTCCTGGGAGAAGGCAAGCTAATGGAAATAACATAGACCAAAATACAGTACACCAAACTAAAGGTGGGGGATACCTTTTTGGCAAAATCGAACATAGTGCCTTGCAACCTGCCATGGGCCCTGATACCCAGAATGGGGATCAATACTGCCGAAAGGGCAAACCCCAGGGCAACCAACCACCAGTCCGGACCTGCTCTAAAACCCAACTGAGGAGGCAAGATGAGGTTCCCGGCTCCAAAAAAAAGGGAGAATAAGGCAAAAGAAGTGATCCAAAGTTCTTTGGTTTTGAACATCCTGCTAATTAAGTGTCGAAAGATAGAAGAAATAGAAGAAAATGAAAGAACAGGCAAATGGAAATTAAAGGCCTTTTTTTGGTGAAAAGAAGACGTTCATCGAAAAAATGATAAATATAACGGGAGTAACTCAATAAAAGTTCTGTAGAGTACGTTCCATTCTTAAGGTGTTCAATGAACGCTTTTTAGATTGCTCAACACTAATTATAACCATATGCAAAACTGAGGTTCCCCAACTTTATTTTGCAGCCCTAATGACCTACTTACATGAAAAAGATATTTTGCAATATTTTTGGCCACCACTATTCCGTGTCTAAAAAAGTAACCCAGCACATTAAAGAGTACAAATGCGTTCACTGCGGTAAAGAAGTTACCACGGATGTGAGCGGTAATTTAGCTGTTTTGACGCCTGAGTTACAGGATATTAATCATACCCTGGAGATCATTTACCAAAAAAGACATGCTGGAGAACAGCAAGTAGCATAAGTACACCTAGCCGAAGGAATTCCATCCCTGGGCTTTTAGTGGTATACTGGTATTATTCCTGGAAATTAAGTGTGCGCCCTGATCTGCTTCTGTCAAATGCCCCACGACAGTAAGATTGGGGTTGCCCTTTATTTTTGGGAATTCTTTTTGTTCTATAGTGAACAGTAATTCATAATCTTCCCCTCCACTCAGCGCTACCGTGGTACTGTCTAAATTAAATTCTTCACAGGCCGAAATAACCGTTGGATCTAATGGGATCTTTTCCTCATACAGCATACAACCAACCTTACTTTTAGAACAGAGGTGCAAGATCTCAGAAGATAGTCCGTCGCTAATATCTATCATAGAAGTAGGATTCACTTCCAGTTCTTTTAGCAGGGTAATAATATCTTTTCGCGCCTCGGGTTTTAGTTGCCGTTCTACGATATAACTGTAGGGTGCCAGATCTGGTTGATTGTTTGGATTCACTTTAAAAACCTCTTTCTCTCGCTGTAGCACCTGTAGCCCCATATAAGCCCCGCCCAGATCACCACTTACTACCAAAAGGTCATTGGGCTTACCGCCACTTCTGTATACTTCTTTTCCTTTTTCAACCTCACCAACCGCTGTTATGGACAAATACAGGCCTTTTTCTGAAGAGGTAGTGTCTCCCCCTACAAGGTCTACCTTGTAAAGGTCGCATGCCAATTGTATTCCGGCGTATAATTCTTCCAGGGCTTCCAGTGGAAAACGGTTAGATACGGCGATAGAGACAAGTACTTGCGTAGCAGTTCCATTCATGGCATAAATATCGCTGAGGTTTACTACTACAGCCTTGTACCCAAGGTGTTTGAGGGGCATATAGCTGAGGTCGAAATGTATCCCTTCTATTAGCTGATCAGTTGAGATCAACACTTTTTTATCCTTGAATTGGAGTACGGCGGCATCATCGCCTATGCCTTTGACGGTAGAGGGTTGTGTAATCTTAAATTGATCCGTTAAATGGTCAATAAGACCAAATTCACCCAGCTTTTCCAGGCTTGTTTTATTAGCATCTTTCTCTTCGAACATCCCGCAAAAGTAAGGAGGATATTGAATTAATCGTATCTTTACTTTGAAAAACTATAAGGTCCCAAACCTCTAATGCTATGAAAAAGTCTTTATATTTTCTCTTCATATTGGTATTGTTTTTTGCATGTGCTAAAAATGATGATGCCAATATTATAAATGATGATGGCAATATTGATCCCGTAGAGATGGATCCTATTGTGGATCCGCCAATTGATAATCCCGGTGGATCTGAAAGTAATTTTGTTCCGTGTGAAAATGGATTTGCAGGGGTATACCCATGTGATGGTTACGACCTATTGGGCAGGATCTCGCTCAATGATCTCAATGCTTCTGCGGCCAATGATATTTGGGGATGGACAGATGTTGCTTCTAACCGTGAATTTGCGCTAATAGGGTTAAATAACGGAACTGCTTTTGTAGAGATCACGGATACAGAAGAGCTTATATATCTAGGTAAACTACCCACGGCCACAGTATCTAGCTCCTGGAGAGATATCAAGGTCTATCAGGACTATGCCTATATTGGTTCTGAGGCTGCTGACCATGGGATGCAAGTCTTTGATCTTAAGAATTTGCTCAACGTTACCGGTGCTCCCACAACCTTTTTGGCAGACAACCGTTATACCGGATTTGGCAATTCACACAATATTGTGATCAATGAAACAACGGGCTTTGCCTATGCCGTAGGAACAGCAAGGAGTGACATATATAATGGCGGGGTGCATTTTATGGACATCCAAGATCCGTTAAATCCCATGGCAGCCGGCGGCTACGGTGATTCGGGCTATACCCATGATGCCCAGGTGGTTTCATACAGCGGACCAGATGCTGATTATGCCGGGGCGGAGATCTATATTGGAGCCAATGAAAATCAGGTAATTATCGTAGACATTACAGATAAACAAAACCCCACGAACATTACCGGGATACAGTATGGAAATTTAGGCTATACCCATCAGGGATGGTTCACCGAGGATCAGCGCTATTTTATTTTGGGAGATGAATTGGATGAGATTAATTTTGGATTTAATTCAAGAACACTGGTGTTCGACATGTTAGATCTGGATAATCCTGTTTTACATACAACCTATTTGGGAACTACTTCGGCCATTGACCACAATGTATATGTAAAAGGAAACGATTTCTTTCTGGCGAATTATACTGCGGGTGTGCGCGTTATGGACATTTCCGATATCGCAAATGGGAACATTATGGAAACAGGTTTTTTCGACAGCTTTCCTTCCAACAACAGCGCTTCATTTAACGGTGTTTGGAGTGTCTATCCCTTTTTTGAAAGCGGGAAGATCGTACTAAGTGATATTAATTCGGGGCTTTTTATTGTTCAGAAATCTAATTGATCTGTCCATGAAACTACCTATTGCTGTACTGCTCATTTTGATTCTGATCTCCTGTACCAGGGATTCAGGGACTTTGGTCCTTGTGGAAAACACTATCTCTTTTAAAGGAGAAGTTGCCTGGATGCATTCCTTTGGAGGATCCGGGGATGATACCCCACGCTCGGTTATTGAAACTTCAGACGGTGGCTTTGCCATCTTTGGTTTTACTGATAGTACTGATGGAGACCTTGCACCTAAGACCAACAATGTCAATGATTACTGGTTAATAAAAACAGATGCTGAAGGCACACTGCTTTGGTCCAGGACCTATGGAGGCAGCAAAGATGATAGAGGTCAGGCTGTTATCCAAACCTCAGATGGTGGTTATGCCATCACGGGATATGCCATGAGTGATGATGGAGATGGCAGTAATAATGAAGGCTTCCATGACAATTGGGTTCTAAAATTAGATAGTCAGGGTACAATTGAATGGGAACAAAGCTTTGGTTTTTCGGGGCACGATCATTCGTACGATATTGTTGAAAGTAAAGATGGTGGACTTTTCTTTACCGGTTTTCTGGATATTACTTCTGCCAAGGCCGATGGGTACACAGATAAATCCTATTCCCTTACCAGGCATGGAGTGGGAGAATTTTGGGGTATCAAGCTCAATGCCCAGGGGACATTAGAATGGCGAAAATATTTTGGAGGAACCAATAATGACCGCGCCCATGCGGTAGTCACCGCCCATGACCAGGGGTATGTGATGGCCGGTTTTTCCGAAAGTGATGACTTTGATATTTCTGACGCAAGAGGATCCTATGATTTTTGGGTGGTAAAGATCGGGGATGAGGGTGATCTAGTATGGGAACATTCCTATGGGGGAACAGGCATAGATATAGCCCAGGATATTGCCAAAACCGAAGACGGGGGTTATATCATCACCGGCAGTACTATCAGTACAGATGGTGATATTAGTGCTTCCCATGGAGAATCGGATGTTTGGGTGATCAAGATCGATGCTCAAGGGGCCTTGCTTTGGGAACACACCTATGGCGGCGCAGCTTTTGATGCAGCTGAAAGTATACGTACTACACTAGACGGAGGCTATATTATTTCGGGCAATTCTAAAAGCAATGATCAGGATCTTAGTGCTAATGCAGGAGAAAATGATTTGTGGCTCCTCAAGATCGATGCTCAGGGGTCCATCTTATGGCAAAAGACCCTAGGCGGAACAGACCTAGAATTTGGGTTCGATGCTATTGAAACCAGTGATAGCGGTCTAGTACTCGTAGGGGAAAGTAAAAGCACGGACTTCAATGCTTTTGAAAATAAAGGAGGCACAGACCTTATCCTTATAAAAATTGAATAGAAAGGGACTGCCCTTCTAAATAAATCGACTTTCCTTCTAGTTTTCCTTGATCTGGGGCATAGAAATATCTGATCCTCACATATGTTATTATAATGTTAGCATCTATTTGTATACCCCAGTTTTAATGTATATTTGTAACCTATTTAGAATAAATCCAATTAAGATGATCAAAGTTTCAGAAACAGCTAAAAAGAGGGTATCTAGCCTGATGGCTGACGAAGGCTATGATGTTAGCAAAGATTACGTGCGTGTAGGCGTGAAGAGTGGTGGTTGCAGCGGATTGTCTTATGAACTGAATTTCGACAATCTTATCAACGAGACAGATAAGGTCTTTGAAGACAACGACGTGCGCATTATAGTAGACAAAAAGAGTTTTCTTTATTTGGTAGGAACTACCCTGGAATATTCCGGAGGTCTTAACGGCAAGGGATTTGTATTTAATAACCCCAATGCACAGCGCACCTGCGGGTGTGGAGAAAGTTTCTCTTTATAAATCACAGAAATCAGAACATGGCATATACAGAGGAAGAATTAAAAAAAGAACTGGAAACCAAGGAATACGAATATGGTTTCTATACAGATATTGAATCGGACACTTTTCCCAAGGGATTGAGTGAGGAAGTTGTCATTGCCCTTTCCAAAAAGAAGGAAGAACCAGAATGGATGACCTTATGGAGGTTAGAGGCATTCAAAGGGTGGAAGGAAATGACAGAACCAGAGTGGGCCAACATTCACTACAAAAAACCCGATTTTCAGGACATCAGTTATTATTCTGCACCTAATAAAAAACCTAAATATGAAAGCCTGGACCAGGTAGATCCGGAATTATTGGACACTTTTAAGAAGTTAGGTATTTCATTAGACGAACAAAAAATATTAGCCGGTGTGGCGGTAGATATTGTTATGGATTCTGTTTCTGTGGCTACCACCTTTAAGAAAACACTGGCTGAAAAGGGAATTATTTTTTGTCCTATTTCAGAAGCTATCAAGGAGCACCCAGAGCTGGTTAAGAAATACATTGGGTCTATTGTTCCTCCAAAGGACAATTTTTACGCTGCATTAAACTCGGCGGTATTTACAGACGGTTCATTTTGCTACATCCCAAAAGGGGTAAGATGCCCCATGGAGCTTTCCACCTATTTCAGGATCAATCAGGCGGGTACAGGGCAGTTCGAAAGAACCCTGGTCATTGCAGATGAGGGCAGTTACGTAAGTTACCTGGAGGGCTGTACAGCACCTTCAAGAGATGAGAATCAATTGCACGCAGCTGTGGTAGAGCTGATCGCTTTAGATGATGCTGAGATCAAATATTCTACGGTACAAAACTGGTACCCGGGAAACAAAGAAGGAAAAGGAGGGGTTTACAATTTCGTGACCAAAAGAGGCATGTGTGAACGCAATGCCAAGATCTCCTGGACACAGGTGGAAACTGGTTCGGCCATTACATGGAAATACCCATCCTGTATCCTTAAAGGGGATAATTCTATCGGAGAATTCTACTCCATTGCCGTAACCAATAATTTCCAACAGGCAGATACCGGTACCAAGATGATACACTTAGGGAAGAATACCAAGAGTACCATCATATCTAAAGGGATCTCTGCTGGGAAATCGCAAAACAGCTATAGAGGATTAGTACAAGTTAACAGCAGGGCAGAGAACGCCCGTAACTTTTCTCAGTGCGATTCACTCCTAATGGGGAACGAATGCGGGGCTCATACATTTCCTTACATTGAAGTAAAGAACAAATCGGCTCAAATAGAGCATGAGGCCACCACAAGTAAGATTGGGGAAGACCAGATCTTTTATTGCAACCAACGTGGTATTGATACAGAAAAGGCCATAGCTCTTATCGTAAACGGATTTAGTAAAGAAGTACTCAATAAATTACCCATGGAATTTGCCGTGGAAGCTCAGAAACTCCTGGAAATAAGCCTGGAAGGTTCTGTAGGATAAGCAATCAATAAGAACAAGAATTAAAGTAAAATAGCATATCATGTTGAAAATTAAAGATCTGCATGCCAGAGTAGATGGTAAGGAAATCCTGAAGGGGGTAAATCTGGAAGTAAAACCAGGCGAGGTACACGCCATTATGGGACCTAACGGTTCCGGGAAGAGTACCCTTGCCTCTGTTATTGCAGGAAAAGAAGAATTCGAGATGACCAAAGGGACCATTCTTTATGAAGGAGAAGACCTGGATGAAGTTTCTCCCGAAGAAAGGGCTCATAAAGGAATATTTCTTTCGTTTCAATACCCGGTAGAGATCCCGGGAGTATCCGTAACGAACTTTATGAAAACGGCAATCAATGAATCTCGCAAAGCACGTGGGCAAGAAGATATGCCTGCCAATGAGATGCTGAAACTTATTCGGGAAAAATCTGAGCTCTTAGACATAGACAGGAAGTTTCTCTCCAGATCATTGAACGAAGGCTTTTCCGGAGGAGAAAAGAAACGGAATGAGATCTTTCAAATGGCCATGTTAGAACCAAAATTGGCTATTCTGGATGAAACTGATTCTGGTCTGGATATCGATGCGCTGCGTATAGTGGCCAACGGGGTGAACAAACTAAAGAGCAAGAAAAATGCGGTGATCCTGATCACGCACTATCAGAGGTTACTGGAATATATTATTCCCGATTTTGTGCATGTGATCCACGATGGGAAAATCGTGAAATCTGGCACTAAGGAATTGGCCCTGGAATTAGAAGAAAAAGGATACGACTGGTTAAAAAAGGAACCGGTAGCGTAACTAGAAAAAGAAATTAGGCGGTCGTATTTGGGATCGCCATAAATGAGCGAATATTAAGCAGCATGGATCTAAAGGAAAAATTGGTATCTTCTTTTATGGCATTCGAAAATAACGTGGATTTGGAAAATCCCATTCACGATATCAGATCTGAGGCCATAAAGAACTTTGAAACAAAAGGATTTCCCTCTAAAAAAGAGGAAGCCTGGAAATACACCTCCTTAAATAGTTTACAGAAAGTTGATTTCAGCATTTTTCCAAAAGAGGAAAATTCGCTGGAGTATAATCAGGTAAAGAAGTATTTCCTGCATGAGATAGACACCTACAAGATCGTTTTTATTGATGGGATCTACAGCTCTTACTTGTCAGAAACCACCCATGACGGGGTAGATATTTGTTTGATGAGTTCAGCGCTGACCAAGCCGATGTATAAGCCGGTAATCGATGTCTATTTCAACAAGATAGCTTCCAAGGAAGAATCGCTTACAACTTTAAATACGGCATTTAGCAGGGAAGGAGCATACATCTACATTCCGAAGAATAAGGCACCCAAAAAACCAGTTGAGATCTTACATTTTGCAACTGGGAACGAGGCATCGCTAATGCTACAGCCCAGAAATTTGATCATCGTTGAAGAAAATGCAGAATTACAGGTGATAGAAAGGCACCAAAGCCTTACAAAAAACGAGGTGCTGACCAATAGTGTCACAGAGATATTTGCTGCCAAAGATGCCATTGTGGATTATTATAAAGTTCAGAATGACACCAAAGACGCATCCCTAATAGATAACACCTATATCGCTCAGAAAGACAAGAGTGTCGTAAAAGTGCATACCTTTTCTTTTGGAGGGAAATTAACTCGTAATAACCTGAATTTCTTTCAGAACGGCGAGTATATAGATTCTACCTTAAAAGGGGTCACAATCCTGGGGGAAAAACAACATGTGGACCACCATACCCTGGTGCACCATAAGCAGCCAAATTGTGAGAGTCACCAGGATTACAAAGGTATTTATGGCGAACGATCTACGGGGGTTTTCAACGGAAAGATCATTGTAGATAAGATCGCTCAGAAGACCAATGCATTTCAGCAAAACAACAACGTCCTTATCAGCGACCAGGCAACCATCAATACCAAGCCTCAGCTCGAGATCTTTGCAGATGATGTGAAGTGTTCTCACGGATGTACCATTGGTCAGTTAGATGACGATGCTATGTTTTACCTGCAATCCAGGGGCATCCCAAGGAAAGAGGCCACCGGACTTCTTATGTATGCATTTGCGAATAATGTGCTGGAAAGCGTACGACTACCCGAATTAAAAAAACGGATCAACAAACTTATCGCTACCAAGCTTGGCGTTCGGTTAGGATTTGATCTGTAGGTTGGGATTGCTCAGATCAAATATCTTCCTCAGCATGACAGAGAACACATTGGATATCACCCAAATAAGAAAAGACTTCCCAATTTTAAACAGGAAAGTTAATGGGAATCCGCTGATCTATTTTGACAATGCTGCTACCTCACAAACTCCCAAACAGGTAATAGATACCATTGTTGATTACTACAGTAATTACAACGCCAATATACATCGCGGGGTGCATGCCCTGGCACAAGAAGCTACCGAGGCATACGAAGGGGCCAGAACTAAAATACAGCATTTCTTTAATGCGGCTAAGGCCCATGAGATCATATTTACCTCGGGGACAACACATAGCATCAACCTGGTGGCCAATGGGTTTACAGCCTTTTTGAAAAAAGGGGATGAGGTGCTGGTTTCTGCTATGGAGCATCATTCCAATATTGTTCCCTGGCAAATGCTCTGTGAGCGAACCGGGGCAAGCTTAAAGGTCATTCCTATGAGTAAAGAGGGAGAACTTTTGATGGATAGCTACCGTGATCTGCTGTCGGACAGAACGAAATTGGTTGTTTGTAACCATGTATCCAATGCCTTGGGAACAATCAACCCTATCCAAGAACTTATCACCCTGGCTCATGACGCAGGAGCGGCAGTTCTTATAGACGGGGCACAATCATCACCCCATATTAAAGTGGATGTTCAAAAACTGGATGTTGACTTCTATACTGCTTCGGCCCATAAATTATGTGGCCCTACGGGGATTGGGATGTTGTATGGAAAGTCGGCATGGTTAGCCAAGTTACCGCCCTATCAGGGAGGTGGAGAGATGATTGCTGAGGTTACTTTTGAAAAGACCACCTATGCAGATCTTCCCTATAAATTTGAGGCTGGCACTCCTAATATTAGTGGAGGTATTGCCTTTGGAGCGGCCTTAGATTATTTAAACAGCATAGGAATAGAAGCTATTGAGGACTATGAGCACGACTTGTTGATCTATGCTACCAAGCAACTTTCGGAAATAGAGGGGGTAAAGATCTATGGTACTTCAAAAAACAAGACGGCCGTAATTTCCTTTAATATTCAGGGAATCCATCCCTATGATATGGGAACATTGTTAGACAAGATGGGCATTGCAGTGCGTACGGGGCATCATTGTGCCCAACCCGTAATGGACTACTATAAAATACCCGGTACTATACGCGCAAGCTTTAGTTTTTATAATACAAAAGAAGAGATAAACCGGTTTATTGAGGCAGTAATAAAGGCAAAAAAAATGCTGCGATAAGGATTTAATCCCATGATCCTTCTGGTAGGTAAACAGGGCCAGACTATTGAAAGACAGTAATACTTATCGTATTTTTACGACAAAGAACAGTGAATGAGCATACAGGAAATACAAGATGAGATAGTAGACGAATTTTCAATGTTTGATGATTGGATGCAGCGCTATGAATATATGATAGAGCTTGGTAAATCGCTGCCCCTGATCAAAGAACAATACAAAACAGACGATAACATAATCAAAGGATGCCAAAGTAAGGTTTGGGTACATGCTGAACTGGAGGGTGATAAACTAGTTTTTACGGCAGACAGTGATGCTATAATTACAAAAGGGATCATTGCCATCCTTATAAGAACCTTTAGTCATCAGAAACCGCAGGACATCATTGATGCCAATACGGGATTCATTGACCAAATTGGGCTAAAAGAGCATTTATCCCCCACCAGGGCCAACGGCCTGGTTAGCATGATAAAACAACTAAAATTATATGCGGTGGCATATCAAACACAGTTAAATTAGGAAGAAGATGAGTGAGACCGTTATTGATACACAAGAATTAGGTGAAAAGATCGTAAAAGTGTTAAAGACCATTTACGATCCGGAGATCCCTGTAGATATTTATGAATTAGGACTGATCTATGACGTCTTTGTCAATGAGGACAATGAAGTAAAGATACTGATGACCTTAACCTCACCAAACTGCCCGGTAGCGGAAACACTGCCGGTAGAAGTGGAAGAGAAGGTAAAGTCGCTCAACGTAGTAAAAGATGCTGTGGTTGAGATCACTTTTGATCCCCCATGGAACCAGGATCTGATGAGTGAAGAAGCTAAATTAGAATTAGGGATGCTTTAAGTTAACAACCATAATAACTTCGAATTTCTATGCAAAATAAACGACTTGAAAAATCTGATGACAGAGTTGTATTTGGCGTATGTGGAGGCATTGCGGATTTTTTAGGATGGTCTAAACAAACTGTGAGAATATTATGGTTTGTATTTACTTTAATGGGCTTAGGCATTTTGGTATATCTAATATTGGCCCTGATCATGCCATCCAAAAGTTAAGGAGGTAGTGATTTAATATAGATTGCCAGAGGGCTGTATAACCAGTATAATAAGAATGGCAGATATTGTAAACAGAGTGGCTCAAAGCAAACTCCTGACTATTGATCTTGAGGATTACTATCCTGAAGGCGAACGGGTTGTTTTGGATATAAAGGATTGGCTATACGAAGGGATCGTCCTTAAGGAAAAAGAATTCAGAGCCTTCGTTACAGATCATGCATGGGAACAATACAAGGATGCATATGTAGCCATGCATTGTTCTACAGATGCCATAGTTCCGGGCTGGGCGTTTATGCTGATCACCACCAAGTTGCAGCCTTATGCAAAACAAATAGTGCTTGGAGACCTGGAATTACTTGAAACCGCACTTTTCAGATCAGTAATAGACGCACTAGACGTATCATCATTTAAGGACAAGCCGGTTATCATTAAAGGATGTTCCAGTAAACCTGTTCCCGAAAACGCTTATATATGGGCAACTCAAAAACTTCAAGGCGTGGCCAAAAGTATTATGTATGGGGAAGCTTGTTCTTCTGTGCCACTTTTTAAGAAGAAGTGACAACTTCAATCAAACTTTAAACTTTAGTATTCAGCAGCTCGTTCATTATACCACAATACAACAAAAAATACCCTGAGCAATCGATCAGGGTTTTTTGTTAGTAGGTCTGTTAATAAGATCTAAATTCTTAGTGTTGATTTGGGGAAATGAACACTAAAGTAGCAAGTTCAGGTAGGATTTGGGGATAAACACGTACACTTAACTACACTGTAAATGTATCACCAGAAGGTCTGGAAGCCAAAACTATGTTGTCAACTATTGAGTTCTTGTTGTGAAAAATATGAAGGGTTTATTTCTTCGATGAACTACCTAAATTTTCTTGTCACAATCTAGTATTCATCCAAATTTTCGGGGTACAAAAAGTTGTTATATGGGAATCTTGTGACGTGAATATTTCGCACTGTCTTATAAACTTGTACTTTAAATGCTTCCAAATTCTCTTTGTTCAGGGCTGAAATAAAGAGCGCATTGCCACCCATACGATGCATCCAGGTATTTTCCCATTCTTCCAGACTCATATGCCTGTTGGTCTTTTCGGTGATTAGATCGTCTTCTTCAATAACCTCAGCTTTGTAAAGATCTATTTTGTTAAAGACCATTATGGTCTCTTTATTGGCTGAGCCTATCTCGTTTAGTACCTTATTCACAGAGGCGATATGCTCTTCAAAGTTGGGATGGGAGATGTCAACTACATGCAACAGCATGTCTGCTTCCCTTACCTCATCGAGTGTGCTTTTAAAGCTCTCTATCAATTGGGTGGGTAGTTTACGGATGAACCCTACTGTATCACTCAATAAAAAGGGAAGGTTGCCAATGACCACTTTACGAACCGTAGTATCTAGTGTTGCAAACAGTTTATTTTCGGCAAAGACATTGCTCTTGCTAATGACGTTCATAAGTGTAGACTTACCCACATTTGTATACCCCACTAACGCTACCCTAACTAATGAACCGCGGTTACCACGCTGGGTTTCCATTTGGCGGTCTATCTTCTTAAGTTTCTTTTTTAGCAGCGAGATGCGGTCTCGTACTATTCGTCTATCTGTTTCTATTTCCGTTTCCCCGGGTCCACGCATCCCAATCCCACCACGTTGTCTTTCCAGGTGGGTCCATAAGCCTGTTAATCTTGGTAAGAGATATTCGTACTGGGCGAGTTCTACCTGGGTTCTGGCATAACTGGTCTGAGCCCTTTGGGCGAAAATATCTAGGATAAGCCCTGTTCTATCCAGGATCTTACATCTAAGTTGCTTTTCAATATTGCGTTGCTGAACAGGAGTAAGTTCATCATCAAAGATCACAGAACCGATCTCATGTTCCTTTACAAAAGCCTCCACTTCTTGAATCTTCCCACTACCTATATAGGTCTTGGGATTGGGGAGATCTATCCGTTGCACAAAACGCTTGGCTACCTCACCACCGGCAGTAAAGGTTAGGAACTCCAGCTCATCCAGATATTCCGTTACCTTTTCTTCATTTTGTTCTTTAGTGATAACGCCAATGAGAACTGCCTTTTCATGATCTATTGTTTTTTTCTCTAGCATACTATAGAATATAGTGCAAAGCTACACAATACCTGCTAAGCGATTTCGTATTTTAGGGATCATATTTATGACACATGGCAATTACTTTCTTTCGGAAGAAGCGTATAACTAACCTTTTTACTATAGCCTTTTACAATCTTGAGAATTTATTTGACACTAAAAACGATCCAACAAAACTCGATGATGATTTTACACCCAAGGGATTTAAAAAATGGACCCCTAAGCGGTACCGTAAGAAAATAAGAAAATTATCCAGGACCCTATCCCATCTTGGAGTAAAGGAAAGTCAAAGGGCCCCTGTACTAATTGGGTTGGCAGAACTGGAGAATAAAAGGGTGATAGAGGATCTAATCGATGCACCGTCCCTCAAGGACAAAGCGTATCAATATGTTCACTACGATTCTCCTGATGAACGAGGGATAGATACTGCCCTGCTGTATGACCCAAAACACTTTAAAGTGATAGCCTCAGAGAAGATTCCACTAATGGTTAAAAACTTGAACGGTGTACTCGATGCTACCCGGGACATCCTGTATGTTCATGGCCATCTCAATAGGGAAGAGATACACCTCTTTGTAAATCATTGGCCCTCACGCAGAGATGGTGATACGGAGACGGCGTATAAAAGAATTAAAGCAGCAGCGACCATCCATGCCTTTATTTCAACTATTGAAGAGAAGGATTCCAATCCAAATATTGTGGTTATGGGTGACTTTAATGATGGCCCCGCGGATAAAAGCATTCAAACCCTGGTAAATGGAAAAAAACTCTATAATCCCATGGAGATTCTTATCACTATGCGAAGAGGCAGTGCCAATTACAAACAACGCTGGTCACTTTTTGATCAGATCATCCTTTCCAACACCTTTTTTAACAAAGAGGCGGGGACTCATAGTTTTACACATGCCAATATCTTTGACGATCGGTTCTTAAAAGAATGGAGTGGCCGTTACAAGGGAAATCCGTTTAGGACGTATGTGGGAAGGAAGTATTTAGGAGGCTATAGTGATCATTTTCCGGTCTATGTACAGTTTCTTTATACAGCACCTTTTGTCTAATGCAATGGAGACTCAGACCTTTTTTATTTCCTGATCTTCCAATAGTATATCATTTCGCAGACGCAGAAATACCTGAGCCACGGTGATCACATCGCGTTCGCAATAGAGGATAATACGGTCCAGATCCTTTTCTTCATAATAGACTTGCCTTACCATGCTACCATCAATATCTTCCTTTGGGGAAGGAATTCCCAGGATATTGGCCATCAATTTAAGGGAGGTATAATGCTTATAATCTCCGAATTTCCAGAGTTCCATGGTATCCAGATGAGGCACTTCCCAGGGTTTTTTACCAAACAGGTTCAACTTACTAGGGATAGGGATCCCCAGGATGATCATACGGCGGGCGATATAAGGAAAATCGAATTCTTTCCCATTGTGGGCACATAAGAGGTATTTTGGGTGTCTAAAATGAGCTTCTAATAGATTGTTGAACTCTTGCAATATTGTTTTTTCATCCCCGTGGAAAGTAGTCACCCGGAATTGTCGTTGACTGCCTTTAAAATGAAAATACCCTACAGAAATACAAATGATCTTGCCAAATTCTGCCCATATCCCTGCATTATCATAATACTCTTCCGCAGATTCATCTTCTGCTCTGCGATATTGGGATTTATGGTCCCATAATTGCCTTTTGGTTTCATCGAGCCGGGAATACTCCCTTTCTTCAGGAACCGTTTCAATGTCGAGGAAAAGAATATGTTCAAGATCTATTTTTTGAAGCATTAGGGTATGATGATAAGACGAACGAATTACACTATGGTCTTTGCTATATTAAAGATACTAAGAAATGTATTCTTCACATTTCTGAAAAGGGTTCATGGCAAAGAGAGTATATAAGGGTGAAAGTAGCTTTCGGTTTCTAATCTTTAATTTGAGATTATGTATTTTTAAAGAAAAACTTGCATGAAATATCATCAATTACTTGCTGTGTTCCTGTGTCTGGCCTTTTTTATATCCTGTTCTAAGGATAATGGGCCGGGTACTGTTCAGTATAGCTATAATTCTACACAGGAAATCGGGTCTCAGATCAACCTTACCCAGACACTTGGCCTGGATCCATTTTATATAACATTGCGACAGGTAGATGAAGTGGTCTCATTTTACAGTTTTAGTGCGGGTAGTTTTTCAATTCTTCAGCAAAACACACTAAACGGTCAATCTACTGCGTATCCCGACTTTTATACGGTAACAGAAGAACGATCCATAACCTGGGGGACAAATTCTGAGGACCTTTTGTTTTTGGGTAATTACAGCCCCAAAGGGAGTCGGGATTTTGGGATAAGAACCCTGGATCCTGATGATGGAAGCTTTTCGGACCTTCCTATAGAGTTCAATATTCAGCAAGCATATGATCCATTATATTACCGCCAACGGATCTTAATGACGTATAAAGACGAAGCAGGAGCTTATAAAATTGCCGTTTTCAATACAGAAACACGCTCTATTATAAGTACGCTAGACTATGGCGAAGGCGTCCCCAATGTTCTCATAGATGATGAAGGCAATATCGGTGTTGTAATTGGGACCGGGAGTTCTAATTTTGTGTATCAGGTGTACGATATTGAGACCCTTATACTTCAAAGTGAATCATCGTTTAATTTAGATAAGTTTTTGCCACCGGGACCTTTACAAGGAGCCGTTAATGGCAATACCCTCTTTTATTCCAATTCGTTGGCACAACCATCCCCCGTAACTTTTGGGCCGGCCTATTTCAATTTTGAGAACGATACTGATTTCGTTATTGATATTCTAAGTATTGTACAACAAGTAGAATCAGAAACTGAGTCCACAATAGTGTTAACCGCCATGCGGTACATTGAAGAAGCTGAGGTCTTTCTTATGGGATATGCGAATGACAATTTTACGACGGAGATTATTGGCGGTGTACTTGTCATCTCTAAAACGGGAACCCTGTTGGAGCGTATTGAAGTGCCTTTTGCCCCTACTTATTTCATTAAATAGCAGAAAAGCAGCTAACAGACCAGCTGGTTGGTTTTATTGTTTGAGATTTCTGAATGAAATTGAGTGGGTAGGGAGAAAACTAACAAATAGATCGACCAAAGGGTAAACTATTCAATAAATCTGTAAGGATTGGAGAGCAACAAACCACATGGTCTGTTAATTTGGGAATAAGGAACCTTGTTTTGCGGGACTCTCATGGTTCAACAACCATTTTTTACGGTGTAATCCTCCTGCATAACCTACCAGATCACCATTACTTCCTATCACTCTATGACAGGGAATTACGATCCATAATGGATTTTTCCCATTGGCAGCAGCAACCGCCCGAATGGCTTTAACATCGCCCAATTTTTTTGATAATTCCAGGTAGGAGATTTGTTTTCCATAGGGAATAGTTTGTAATTCCTTCCAAACCCTAAGTTGGAATTCTGTTCCTAAAGGATTTAATTCTAATTGAAAGTCCTTTCTTTTGCCTTCAAAATACTCTTTTAATTGATAAGCCGCATCTTCAAGTAGTTCAGGAATTTCAATTGTTTCAACAGGTTTATCGTCAAGAATAGAAATTGATCTTATTCCTTCAAGATCACCTTCTATTTTTGCCCAACCCAAAGGCGTTTCTATTAGTGCTTCTTCAATTTTATTCAATAATACCTGTTTTTTTGGCTCTAGCCTCCCATTTTTTCCTGGCTAAAACCTGAAGATCTTCATGGTGGTCGCTTTCATCCATTATTTCCAGACCTAAAAGGGTTTCTATGATGTCTTCCATGGAAACTAACCCACTAATAGAGCCATATTCATCGGTAACCAATGCTATATGCTCCTTTTTTGAAATAAAAATTTCGAACAATTGTGGAATGGATGTATTTCTGGTGGTCATAAGGATATCTCTTCTTATTGAGGATAAGGGAAAATCCCCTTTTTCATTGATAATTTCTTCCAATACTGTGTCCTTCAATACAAAACCAGTAATAATATCTACCCGTTCCCCGTATAATGGAATGCGTGAGAAACGAAGTTCAGGATTTTCCTTAAAGAATTCTCTAATAGTCTGATTTTCTGAAGCTATTTTCATGACCGCCCTGGGAGTCATAATATCTTTAACTAAAACCTCTTTAAAACGTAACAAATTTTTAATGACCGTAGACTCTGAAGCCTCAAAGACCCCTTCTTCCTGAGCGATATCGGCCATAACCGTAAAATCTTCACGGCTTAGCACACTGCCATGTATCGCTTTCTTGCTTATTAATTTTGTAAATAGTTGAAGCACCCACAATAAGCCAGTCCATTTGAGTATTAGGACCAAAATATTGAGTGACCTAGTCGTAAAATTTGCCAGTTTCTGCCAATAGGTGGCCCCCAGGGTTTTAGGAATGATCTCAGACGCCACAAGAATAAGTATCGTCATTATGGCGGAAACGACCCCAACCATAAGCTCTTCCGTGAATTGCAGGCCTAAAAAGCTGTTTGTGCTATTGCCATACGACTCAGCATAAGTAACCTTGGCCTGAACACCCACTAAAATAGCTCCAACCGTATGGGCAACGGTATTTAACGTTAATATCGCTATTAAAGGTTTGTCTATATCCTTTTTCAGATTCTCCAATCTAAAAGCATATTTCTTATTTTCTTTCTTTTTGAGATTTATAAAAGTGGGTGTAACGCTAAGTAAAACGGCTTCCCAAATAGAACACAAAAAAGAGAAAAAGATGGAAATGAAAATGTAAAAAAATAGTAATTCCATGTTGGTAGATTCAATAGCGAAGGTAAGAATTATTAAAAAAACAAATAAGATGATATATACTACCTGTAAAAGGTGTAAAAGACCTCGTGAAGGGAGGTCCGAATATGCAGGTCATATAAATTTCGATGTGTTCTGAATGGATGAACACGATTTGATAAAAATATAAATACCAATTGGTATTTCGGGTCGGCCCACACAAAAGTGCCCGTAAACCCACTATGGCCAAAGCTTTCCGGACTGGCGGAGGGTGCGGGATAGGCATCTTCTAAGCTCCTGTCAACATTATCTAATAAAGGTTTATCAAAACCAAGTCCCCTTCTATTTTCATTCTCGGGATATTGTATAGATGTAAATTCTCTGACCGTTTCTTCCTTTAATAAACGATGCCCTTCAAGGACCCCATAATTTTGATAGAACTGCATAAACCGATAAAGATCGTGCGCGGTACCAAAAAGTCCTGCGTTCCCGGAAATACCTCCCAGGAGGGAAGCATTCTCATCGTGTACCCATCCATGAACCAGGGCTTTTCTATAACGATGGTCATATTCTGTGGGAACAAGGGCATTTGGAAAGCCTTTTTTCTGTGGAAGAAATCCCAGACTGGGGATGTCAAGGGGGAAAATAAATTCTTTGGTCAATTCGTATGAATAGGAATGGCCTGTAAGCTTTTCGATGAGCTCAGGAAATAATAAAAATGCCAGACCAGAATATTTGTATTCCTTCAGATCGTCCACTTCAGAGCGACGGATCATTCTATTCATTTTATGTTGGAACCTATTGGCCACGTAAAGATCCTCATAGGCCTGTTTTTTAAAATTGCCCTTTAGTTTATTGCTTAGAAATCTTGATTTGAGTTCATCTTTCCGCATTACCTCATTTAAAAAGACAATGTAAGGGGTTAAACCAGCCTGATGCGCCAATATCTCCCGCAGTGTAAGATCCTTTTTATTTTTTATGCGCTGCCAGGACTTCCAATAGGTACTAAAGGGAGCGTCAAGATCTATTTTTCCTTCTTCATACAGTTTCATCAGAAGTGGTAGAGGCCCTAGTATCTTGGTGAGAGAGGCCAGATCATACAGATCGTTCGTCTTAACCGGCTGCAGACTGTCATAGGTGTGATATCCGTACGCTTTATGAAAAACAATGGTCCCTTCCTTAGCCACCAGCAGCTGGGCTCCGGGGAAGGCCTCATTTATTATACCGTTTGTTATAATTGAATCTACGCTGGATTGAAGTTTATTTTTGGAAGATATTTGTGGGGATTGACTGTAGCTGTTTATTAATATACCAAAAAGTATAATAATATACACAATGCCATTTCTAAAAACCATGAACTACTTATTTACTGTAATTTTAGCTCATTAATGCCACAGCTTCTTTCGCGAAATATGATGCAATGATGTTTGCTCCGGCCCTTTTCATAGCGATCAATTGTTCCATCATTACGGAATCGTGATCTAACCATCCTCTTTCTGCCGCAGCTTTTAACATGGCATATTCCCCTGAGACCTGATATACAGCTACAGGCACATCTACTGCATTTTTAACTTCTCGTACAATGTCCAGATAACAAAGGCCTGGTTTTACCATAATAATGTCGGCCCCTTCTTCCACATCCATTTCCGCCTCTTTAACAGCCTCGAATCTGTTAGCAGGATCCATCTGATAGGTTTGTTTGTCTTTAGGGGCATCGCCGCTAGTTGAGGGAGCAGAGTCCAGGGCATCTCTAAAAGGGCCATAAAAAGCACTGGCATATTTTGCTCCATAACTCATTATTCCGGTAGTGGTAAGTTCTTCATCTTCCAGGGCTTCGCGTATGATTTGTATTCTCCCATCCATCATATCACTGGGAGCCACAAAATCTGCCCCTGCCTTGGCATGAGAGATACTCATTTCCGCTAAAATTTCGTTGGTGGCATCATTTAATATAATGCCGTTTGAAACGATTCCGTCATGGCCGAAGGTGGAATACGGATCGAGCGCAACATCGGTCATCACCAACATATCCGGGCAAGCATCCTTTACCGTCTTAATGGCTCGCTGCATTAAGCCATGTTCATTTAAAGCCTCAGACCCTGTATTGTCTTTTAAATTATCCGGTACCTTTACAAAAAGAAGTACGGCGCATAGCCCCATATTCCAGAGTTCTTTTGCTTCTTTCCCTAAATTATCCAGGCTCAATCGAAAATAATTGGGCATAGAAGGTATTTCTTCTTTTACGCCATTTCCTTCCACAACAAAGAGAGGAACCAAAAAATCACTAGGGGTTATAATGGTTTCACGCACAAGATGTCTAATGGAATTACTATTTCTAAGGATTCGATTTCTTCTAAGTGGATACATGGAGTTTTATTTATTCTTAAAGTTAAGCGATTTGATCGGTTTCTACAGTATTATTTCGCCGCTTAAATAGGGTACAGCCTTTCCGGAAATAAGGACCCGATCTCCCAAATATGTGCAGCGAATAGTGCCTCCTCTTGCAGATAATTGTTTGGCAACCAATTCCTTTTTACCCAACCTTTTAGCCCAATAGGGCGTAAGACTTGTATGGGCCGAACCCGTGACAGGGTCTTCGGGAATCCCGCAACAGGGAGCAAAGAATCGCGAGACCATATCTACCTCATTTCCCGGAGCAGAGACAATGATCCCTCTGGCTTCTATAGCATCCAAAAGAAAAAAGTTAGGCTTCATGGAACTTATCATTTCTTCATTTTCATAGATCAATAAATAATCTGTCTTGCCTTTAAAGGTTTTTAAAGGAGTAAGACCGAGTGCCTCCACTATTTTTTCGTTAATGGGCACTTCCTCCAGCGTATCTGTCGGGAAATTCATTGTAAGATTACCCGAGGTTTCCCTGAATACAGATAATTCCCCACTTCTGTTAGAATAAAAGTTGATAGTATCTGAGGCATGTTGGTAATAGTGGAAGAGTACATAAGCGCTTGCCAGTGTTGCATGCCCGCAGAGGTCCACCTCCAGTTCCGGGGTAAACCAACGAATATGGTACAGACCTTCCTCTTTTACAACAAAAGCAGTTTCTGCCAGGTTGTTCTCCATAGCGATCTTTTGCATAATGTCATCCGCCAACCAGGTATCCATGACGCAGACGGCTGCAGGATTCCCCTGGAACAAGGCATCTGCAAAGGCATCTATCTGATATATCTTTTGTGTTCTCATAGGATGGTATTTGAATCAGGAAGCTATCCAATCTTTGGGTTCATTCAGGACACATAACAAACGGGCCTCCTCACTTCCTTTCTCAGGATGATGATCATATACCCATTGTACAGTTGGGGGTAAACTCATCAAAATACTTTCAATACGCCCATTGGTCTTTAAACCAAACAAAGTGCCTTTATCATGTACAAGATTAAATTCCACATAGCGCCCCCGTCTGATTTCCTGCCAGGTTCTTTGGTCCTTTGAATAGGAGAGATCTTTTCTTCTCTCCACTATGGGCACATAAGAGTTCAGGAAAGAATCTCCTACTTCTGTGACAAAATTATACCACTGTTCCATGCTCATCTCCTCAGAAGCTTTGCAATAATCAAAGAACAGACCTCCTATGCCGCGTGCTTCCTGTCTGTGGCTATTGTAGAAGTATTCATCGCATTTTGTTTTATATGTTGTATAAAAATCAGGATGGTGTTTGTCACAGGCTTGTTTACAGATCGTATGAAAATGCAGCGCATCTTCATCGAATAAATAGTAGGGTGTTAGGTCCTGCCCACCTCCAAACCATTGGTCTACTATATTTCCCTCCTTATCATACATTTCAAAATACCTCCAATTGGCATGCACAGTGGGGACAAATGGATTTATGGGGTGTAATACCAAGCTTAGTCCACAAGCAAAAAAATCTGCTTCCTGAACACCAAAATAGGACTGCATACTTTTTGGAAGCGCACCGTGCACAGCAGATATATTAACCCCTCCTTTTTCAAAAACGTCACCATTTTCAATAACACGGGTTTTGCCACCGCCACCTTCCGGCCGTTCCCAAATATCTTCCCTAAAGATGGCTTTCCCGTCAAGACTCTCCAATTGAGAGGTGATGGAATCCTGCAGGGCTACTATATAATTATAGAATTTATCTTTCATTACTGTGGATCAATTAAATGTACTAATTGAGATTTTGAATGAAGTGTTAACTCATCAAGTGTATGTACTTTTTTGGATTCTTGCGTCAATTTTCGCAATGTAGCCAGACCTTTTTCCAGATCATGTTCTTTCTCTTTAAAAAAAATCGTTCTTCCTACTTCATTATTATGCATGTCCATAGCATTGGAAAGTGGATCTCCGGGTAATATCTTTTCATGCATAGTTGTGATCTTTAGGGTCCATTTCAAGACTGTATTTTCGTCTTTCTTCCATTGCATGCATTCTTTGGCAATAAGCCAATTCCAAACGGCATGCCTGAAGGCATTGGAAGGGGTATTCTTATGGTGTTTAGTTCCAAAAAATGTATTGGAATACTGCACAGCCTGTTTTGTTGCCTTATATGTTGGCCAGAGCAGTCTTATATTTCCCAAACATAATGTCATCAAATGCCAAAATTGTGCAGCATTCGCTCTTTTTATGAAATGCCATAGATCCACTACTCCGAATACGACTTAACCGCATCTATGAATGCTTTGGCATTTTCTACGGGGACGTTTGGTAAAATACCATGGCCCAAATTTACAATGTATCTGTCCTTACCAAAATCGCGTATCATTTTTGCAACCATTTTCTTTATATCTGAAGGAGGTGAGAACAGACGTGTAGGATCAAAATTACCCTGCAACGTTATGTTCCCTCCACTGAGGTAACGTGCATTTTGTGCAGAGCAGGTCCAATCTACACCCAGGGCGGCCGCACCAGATTGCGACATGGTCTTTAGGGCAAACCAGCACCCTTTCCCAAATACAATTACCGGGGCTTCGTCTTTTAGTGCATCAACGATCTGTTGAATATAAGGCCAGGAGAATTCATTATAATCTTCCGGGGATAACATCCCTCCCCAGGAATCGAACACCTGAACTGCGTTCACTCCGGCTGCTACTTTGGCCTTCAGATAGGCAATTGTAGTATCCGTGATCTTTTGAAGCAGTCCATGAGCTACCGAAGGCTGGGTAAAGCAGAATTCTTTGGCCTTGTCAAAGTTTTTGCTGCCTTGTCCCTGTACGCAATAACATAGTATGGTCCATGGAGACCCGGCAAAACCAATAAGTGGCACCTCATCCTGCAATTTTTCCTTGGTCATTTTGATGGCATCCATTACATAGCCAAGACTTTTATGGACATCTGGTACTATAACTCGGTCCAGATCTTTTTGAGATCGGATAGGGTGGGGTAAATAGGGACCAAAATCTGGTTTCATCTCAACCTCAATTTCCATAGCCTGAGGAATTACCAGGATATCACTAAATAAAATAGCGGCGTCCATCCCAAATCTCCTGATGGGCTGTACGGTAATCTCTGAGGCCAGTTCCGGGGTTTGGCATCGGGTAAAGAAATCGTACTTCTTTTTGAGTTCCATAAATTCTGGCAGATACCTGCCAGCTTGCCGCATCATCCAAACGGGAGGCCTTTCTACGGTCTCCCCTTTTAATGCCTTTAAGAATAGATCGTTCTTTATTGCCATGTTCATTGTTTTAATAGAGTAGGAAGTTTTTTAATAAGCATTTCTATCACACTATCCACTGTAGGTTTTTCAGCAACATTTACATGTTCACTGTACTTCCTTGCTTCCCTGGCGGTAGTTTCTCCAATGCAAAATACAGGAGTATTTCCAATGACATTTTCCCGGGTAAAACTCTCAACACCACTTGGACTGTAAAATAATATCCCTTGAAACTTCTGATTATGTCGTTGAGGCACAAGGCTGGTCTTGTATACCTCTATTTCTTTAAAAAGTATGCTCTCCTTGCTGAGGATCATTCTCAGATCGGGTCTGTTTCGATTTCCTGTAAAGATCAAAAAATGTTCTTTTTTATACCGTTTTGCAATAAAATTGGCCAATTCTAAAGCATTTTCAGTCATTTTGATCACTTTTAGCTCATTTTCTTCTAAAAATGACTTTGTTTTTTGCCCAACACAAAAACAACTAATTTCAGACATCCTGAGCTGTGGTTTATCAGTCAAATACCGCAAAAAGCTTTTCACCCCATTCTTGGAGGTAAAAATGAAATAAGTAAATCCTTTTGGAAGCTCAAAATCTATAAGATCAATAGCAATAGCATTGTATTCTTCCACAACAATATGGGCATCTTGTAGCGTCCTTTTTTGGTCCTCGCTTAATAATCTGGTGGAGAGGACGGTGCTCATTTTTGTAGTTGTGCTTTAATGGATGTCATAAGTTCTTTACCACCCTGTTCCAATATATCCTGAGCACAAGCTTTGCCAAATCCATCTAGTGCTTGTCTATTCACTTCTTTGTGAATCTCAAATTTTACTTGCCCGTCCAGGGAGAGAAGGATCCCTCTGAAATAAAGGTTATTTTCTTTAAATCTAGCTAAGGCACCTATGGGAGCCGTGCATCCACCTTCCAGGGTACGCAGAAAATCGCGTTCCACCTTAGTGCACTTTTCAGTATCTGCATCATTCAAAGCGGCGAGCGCCTTTTTACAATCCTCATTTTTATCGAGGGTTACAACCATCATGGCGCCTTGTGCAGGTGCCGGGATCATCCATTCCAATGTGGTATGTTTTTCCGGAAGAATACCAATTCGTTCTAATCCGGCTGCGGCAAATATGGCCGCATTCCATGGATTAGTACTTAATTTTTCTAAACGGGTGTTTACATTGCCTCGCAGATCTGTGATCTCATGTAGTGGATATTTATGTAACCACTGTGCTTTCCTGCGCAGACTTCCGGTAGCAACAAGACCTTCCTCATTTAGAAAGTTGAGGCCCTTATGCACTAAAATATCTCTGGGATTCCCTCTTTCCAGTACAGCCGCTTGAACAATCCCTTTGGGAAGCAGGGTAGGCACATCTTTCATAGAATGTACGGCCAGGTCTATTTCTCCTTTTAGTAGGGCTACATCTAATGTTTTGGTGAAAATACCGGTAATGCCTAATTCGTAGAGAGGTTTATCTAACAGCAGGTCACCGGTAGCTTTTACTGGGACCAGTTGACAAGTATGTCCTAATTCTTCCAGCTTAATTTTTACGGATGTGGCTTGCCATAAGGCCAATTCGCTATCGCGGGTCCCTATCCGGATGGGTTTGCTCATGGTTTATCAACTTCTAATTGAAAAACCCGTTGAATAAGTTCCAGACTATCTTCGGCATCCACCTCTGTATCTTTTAAATGATTGGCGAACTGTTTGGTGATTTTTTGTATGATCCTGGCGGAGATGATATCTGCCTGTTCCGAATTAAAGTCGGATAGTTTTTTAGATTGAAAGTTGATCTCCTCATCTTTCATGGTATTTAATTTCTTTTTTAAGGCTTTAATGACCGGGGCAAATTTTCTTGTTTCTAGCCATTGAATAAAATCTTTCCGTACCTCATTAATGATCTTTTCTGCCAGTGGGATATCCTGTTTCCTTCGTTCCAGGGTCTCGTCTGTGCGTTGAGAAAGATGATCTAAATGAACCAGTGTAACTCCGGGGACATCCGTTACGTCATCTGCTACATTCTTAGGGATGGACAGATCCAGAATAAGTAATGGTTTTTTGAGATGCAGCAGCGCTTTTGATATGGTTGGAGATTGCGCAGCTGTTGCTACAATAAGTACATCTGTCTGTCTGATCTCTGTTTGAAGATCCCCATAGTCTTTTACCAATAGGTTGAACTTGCCCCCTATCTTTTGTGCCTTGTCTTTGGTCCGGTTTATTAGGGTGATATGCGTATTCTGTGTGTGTTTCAAGAGGTTTGCACAGGTGTTTCTTCCTATCTTCCCTGTTCCAAAAAGCAAAATATCTTTTTCGGAGATATTCGGCACTTCTTGTAAGATGTATTGTACCGATGCAAAGGCCACGGAAGTAGCACCACTAGATAATTCGGTCTCGTTCTTTATCCGTTTGCTTGCCTGAAGAATGGTGTTGCAAAGACGTTCCAGAAAGGGATTGGCCAGGCCACTTTTTTTAGATCGTGCAAAGCCTTTTTTTATTTGGCTAGTGATCTCAAAATCGCCAAGGATCTGACTGTCGAGCCCTGTACCTACGCGAAACAGATGATCAATGGCCTCATAGTTCTTGTATATATAACCAACTTCCTGAAACTCTTCAACACTTCCACGAGAATGGTCACAAAGGAGTTTTATCAATTGAAAAGGATGTTGTGCAAAACCATGAAATTCGGTGCGGTTGCATGTAGCCGTTATCAGAAGTCCGTCTATTCCAAGTACCTTGGCCTGTTGAAGAATTGCCTCTTCAGCTTGTTCTTCCAAACTAAATTTTCCCCTAAGAACGGCATCGGCCTTTACATAGCTCAAACCTATCGTGTAGAACGAATTATGTCTGGAGATATGATAGTTCTTCATTTAATGGTTTCTGAAGGGCAAAAATAATGGCTACGATAGCACAAAAATAACGCTAGCGGTACTTTAAGTATCGTTATAAGTTTTTTTGATGACGGTTTTAGCATAAAAGCTGTGAAATCCATTATTTTTGCTGAAGATACCTACATTCAAAATATATATTATTTAGAATTATTCTAAATAAATAGACGTAAAAATCGACTTATGAATGATAAAAATAACGCTGAAGGTTCCTTACAAGAGATCTTTGTAGAACCCGGTTTTTTGGTACTCAAATTTCAGAATGAAACCACTCAAATTCAGCAGTTTAACCGTAAGATAGATCGCTCTTTTTTACAATTTCATTTTTGTATGAAGGGAAGGGCCAAGTTTGTTTTTAATCAGGGGACCTATGCGTTAGACGTACCTGAGGAACAATCCTTATTGCTGTACAACACTCAGGTAGATCTGCCCTTGAATGCAGAAGTGCATCCCAATTCATGGATGTTATCCCTGGTGATGAGCATTCAAAAATTTCATTCTTTATTCTCGCAGCAGGCAGAACATATTCCTTTTCTCAGTAAAGAGTTTGAGGACAAGAAGTACTACACCCAGGAACTTATTACCCCAACTATCGCAGTAGTGCTGAGTCAGCTTATGAACTACAACGTACACCCTACCATCATGGATCTGTATGTAAAGGGGAAGGTCTATGAACTTATAGCCCTCTATTTTAACAAGACAGATAATTCGGCATTGGAACAGTGTCCTTTTTTAGTGGACGAAGAAAATGTGAAGCGCATTAGAAAAGCAAAGGATATTATTTTACAGCGGATGACTGAACCACCTACCTTACCGGAGTTGGCAGAGGAAATAGGATTAAGTTTAAGAAAATTAAAAGAAGGATTTAAGCAGATCTATGGCGACTCTGTCTATAGTTTTCTATTCGATTATAAAATGGAATACGCCAGGAAAATGCTGGAGTCTAATCAGTATAATGTCAATGAAGTGGGCCTTAAAGTGGGCTATAGTACTTCCAGTCATTTTATAGCAGCCTTTAAAAAGAAATACGGGACCACCCCTAAGAAATACCTGATGTCCCAGGTGCAATAGTACTATAACTGGCGAGTTCTTACATGGTGCTATCCCATTTTTATTTCTGATCCCAAATAACGATCTTTAAAGAACCATCAATATAAACATACCAGGTATGAACCTAAACCAAGTGACTGTCCCTACCAAGGACCTGATCAAATCTATTGGGTTCTATGAAAAATTAGGATTAAAGCTGATCATAAAAGCGATCCCAACCTATGCCAGGTTTGAATGTCCCGAAGGAGATGCTACTTTTTCCATACATCAGGTAGATGAATTACCTCATGGGAATGGAGTCATGGTCTATTTTGAATGCCGGAATCTGGACATCTATGTGGCCGGATTAATAGAAAAAGGAATAAGTTTTGACGAATTGCCAAATGATAAACGGTGGATATGGAGAGAGGCCCGTTTAAAAGATCCGGACCAAAATCAATTGATACTTTACTTCGCCGGCAAGAATAGGAAGAATCCACCCTGGAGAATCGTGTAATTTGGCAAGAAGAATAACTATTTCTGAAGTACTACAACCTACAAGGGCCTGGCAACGATGACCCCAGTATTCTTCTTTATTTTTTTTAGGTAATCAACCAGTGGAAGTGCCGAGATCTCAACGGCTCCAGAGGAAGAGGCATGCAGGAGATGAATACGTCCGTCATCAGCTCTGATCGCAAATCCGGTATGGGTAACATCCAATCCTTCAATGGAAGTAGCAAGGGCAATGATATCTCCGGAGTGGATCTGATCTTCATTCATGGCCAGCATTTCCTGAGATAAGATACACAGCGACTGCTGTTGTAATTTCTTTTCAGTTTCCTGTATGTGTTGAAAAGACTTATCATCCTTTAAATGGGGATAAAGGTCTCGGTGCACACTCATGAAATTGAGCTTTTTGTCTATTTCTGCTCCCCCCAAAGAAGCTGTGATATTTTGTACCAACCCCTTTTTTTCATTATCTGAGATCCATTCTGTAAAATAATGTAGTCTGGAACCATATCCATTTAGTTGCCCATCCCTGTATCGTATTTTTTCAAGTGTTTTTACAAAGGAATCAAAGTTGGGTTCTGTTTTTTCATTTACCAGGCCAAAGGCCAGCACATTTTCAACATAGGTGGTACAATCTAATCCCTCTAGGGTAATCACCAGAGATTCCTCTTCCCCCACTTCCAGGGTTTTGGCTACATAGGGGACACCTATAAAGGTTTTACCAATGGCCACCAACTCCTCCCCAAAAAGCTCATTATCTATACCTTTTACTTCCAGAATTTTTTGGATTACTGCCTCTTTATTTTCCGGTGAGCATGTAATGGCTTGTGCCCATGTTGTAACAGAGGCCAAAAAGATGAAAAAGCATAATGGTATAGATCTCACAAGAAATGAATTTAGCATCAATTATATTTTAGACAGATATAAAATTTAATCTTTCATTCGAAATTTCACTTGAATATTCGATTCTTAACTGATCAATTTTTTCCGAAAAAAAGGAATATATTTTCTTAGAGTTCTTCTCTGCCTTCTGGCTATTCGTGAAGTCTTTCCGCATATATCTTGAAATAGAAAACAGTGTTCTGGGAAACTCATATACTATCAATTTTGCATCTTGAACATTGGCACGAACCCAAAATGGTTCGCTATAAGTTTCTTCCCGTACGTATACAATATCAGAATTCATCTCAATCTTTTCACTATATTTTATTAGTGAAGCCAAACTTATTGGCATTCCAATTTCAACTGAAATATGATTAGCGGTAAATGTTTTGATACTCCCATCCGGGAAAGAAAAATGGATTGGTGTTTTGGTCTTGAGTAATTTCCCCAATCTTCCTGTAAAATTCATAAAATAGCCAGTAGCAAGAATTTCTGCCAGGGATTTTTTATAAGCCTTTACATTTTCGAAATAAAAAATTACGGCCAAAATTATTGATAATATAAGTCCAATCCCAATAGCGATCCATTGATTTGGAAACAACTTTGGTGCCATGCCTTGCAGATAACCTCCGTAGGTTCCGACCGTTGGAACAACCGAGTAAAACATATCTTTAATAGGTAAGAACTTTAGACTTAATTTCATACTCTATCTTAAAGGTTTCTGAAAACACCAGGTTAAAGTTAATAAAAGTTGCTACTTCATCCCTGAAAGCAACAAATCAACTTTTCCTTTCTAAGGAAAAAACGTTTTAAATTACAACATATCCGGATGTTTTGAATTGCGAGTTGACCCTTCCCATACCGATTGAGAATTTTGCATGCCCCAGTACTTTAGAGATTAATTGTAAGATTCATAAGAAATATTTGCGCGTTTTGAATGAAAATAAAAAAGATCAGATGAGGAAAATAGGAATTTCGTTGTGAATTTGGGGTAGTTATGAAGGAACATTCTTTAACATCTTTTCAATAGATCTATGTACCCCGGGAGACAATGTGCGCATGTATTTCTCCTGTGCAAGCAATCGTATTTCATTTGCCAGATCAGGATGTTTACAGGCAGTCTTATGGATAAACTTAAATGCCGTAAACCTTACGGATGGTTTCTTCTCCAGATGTTCCCATAGTGATACGCAGAGATCGAATAAATAACCTTCCTGTTCGTCGGTAAGGTCCATTTCAAGTAAGATCTTTATCAATTCTCGTTGATGCCCATCTGTCTTGCCATCAATACTTTCAATAATAAAGGGAATATATTTTTGTATACGGGGGTCATTTTTAGAAATGCAACTCCATAATACCCATGCTGCCCTCCAGGAATATGGCTGTTTATCTTGGATAGCTAATTCAATAGCCTCATCAAAATATTCCGGATACCCCTTTATAAATGAGATCATCTCGTCTTTATGCGAATGCAGCAAGGCATATTCTAACTTGGTCTCCTTAGATATAGTCACACGAATTTTTTTCACACTCCTCTATTCGTTAGGCCTTCACTTTTTTTTTGAAGGAGGGACCGTTTCTCCTTCATTTTTTATTAACACCCGTGTATGCGGCAGACTTTCCGGATAGTTTTTCTGTAAGAACGTTATCATTTTCTCCCGCACATGGACCCTAAGTTCCCAGGCAGAAGAGGCATCTTTAGCACTCATTAGGGCACGAATCTCCAGAGTGGTTTCCGTGGCATTGGTAACCTGTAATGCATCAGACTGGCCATCCCATAAATCTGTACCCTTGAGGATACGGGTTAATTTTTTTCGCAGTGCATCAATGGGAACTTTGTAATCCGTGAACAGATATACCGTACCTATGATGTCTGAGGAACTTTTGGTCCAGTTCTGTATAGGTTTCTCAATAAAATAGGTGGTAGGCACCACCAGTCGTCTTTTGTCCCAGATAGCGATAACCACATAGGTGAGGGTGATCTGTTCTATCCGGCCCCATTCACCCTCTATGACCACCACGTCATCAATTTTAATAGGTTGCGCAATTGCAATTTGGACGCCCGCTAGAATTGCGCCGATCATTTTTTGGGCCGAAAACCCAATAATGATACCCGCTACCCCGGCAGAGGCGAAAATGCTGATTCCGATCTCTTTAATACTATCAAAACTCATTAAAGCGATCCCCAGGCCGAAGATGATCAGGATAAAGATAAAGACGCGTTCCAGGATGGTAAATTGAGTATATATCTTACGGGCTTTGAGATTATCGGTAGTATGTACATCATAATTGCTAATGACCAGTTGCTTGATCAACTTAATGATCTTGATAAGTAACCAGGTAAAGGAAAAAATAAAAAGCAGGGTACTGGTCTTTTTAAACCAATAGGCATAGCTTTCCATGCCAAGCATTTCATTAAGCGAGCGCATCCGTATTAAAAATGAGAAAAAGAGGAAAAAAAGAGGAAGAGATATTTTTTTTACACTTCCAGACGGGATCAAATATTTAGGATTTTTCCCGAAATGGTTTATAATTTTGACCGTTACCCAATAGGCTATAAGTATCAACAAAAGGCTTCCCAAAACAACTAACATTGATTTGTAAACCGGATTTTTTAATAAGTCTTGGATCATTTGGTTTAATGAAATTTTGATTGCTGGTAAGGTGTTAAAATACGTAACAAAGATGTGAATACCATGCGAAATTAGGATTCTCTATAAAGGCATAATAAAAGTATTGCCCCAATGTGTCAAAATGTTGTACAACAAATGGTATTTTTGAAGCCTAAAAAAAAGCGTTTTGAAAGGAGTTTTATTAGTAAATCTGGGATCGCCAGACAGTCCCACAGCCAAGGATGTAAAGCCGTATCTGGATGAATTTTTAATGGACGAACGGGTTATAGATGTACCTAGGATCTTACGTAACATCTTGGTAAGAGGTATCATCTTGCAAACCCGCCCCAAAAAATCGGCCAAGGCCTATCAAAAGATATGGTGGGAAGAAGGGTCTCCCCTTATTGTGATCTCAGAAAGATTTGCCAAAAAAGTACGTTTAAAAGCAGACATACCCGTTGCCCTTGGGATGCGCTACGGCAGCATGAGTATTAAGAACGCACTGCAGGAATTAAAAGATCAAGGGGTAGATGAGGTGCTTTTGGTACCCTTATATCCGCATTATGCCATGTCTTCCTATGAAACTGTGGTGGTAAAAGTGCTGGAAGAGCAACAAAAATACTTCCCTGAGATGCAAGTTACTACCCTGCCTGCTTTTTATAAAAATCCTGAGTACATCAAAGTACTAGCAGGCAGCATTGCTCAAGGACTAAAAGACTTTGAGTACGATCATATACTTTTTTCCTACCACGGCATTCCGGAACGTCATATCCGTAAATCGGACCCAACGCGTTTTCATTGTAAAATAGATGGCAGTTGTTGTAATATCAATTCAGTGGCCCACAATACCTGTTACAGACATCAGTGTTATGATACTACCGAACTGGTAAAGGCGGCCCTGCAACTCCCTGAGGATAAAGTGAGCACCTCTTTCCAATCGAGATTGGCAGGAGATCCATGGTTAAAGCCTTATACCGACTATGAATTTGAACGTCTGGCTAAGGAAGGCAAAAAGAAACTAGCAGTGATCACCCCGGCCTTTGTAAGTGATTGTCTGGAAACGCTCGAAGAAATTGCGATGGAAGGGAAGGAACAATTTGAAGAAGCAGGTGGTGAGGACTACATACATATTTCCTGTCTGAATGATAATGATGCATGGGTGTCCTTAATGGCTTCATGGATCCGTGATTGGGAAACCAAACAGTTGCTTCCCGTCTAATGGCTAAAGTCTCCTCAGATCAGCTAGGCACAGAATCTATTGGGAGACTCCTGGTAAGGCAAGCAGTACCAGCATCTATCGGCATTTTAGTGATGTCGCTCAACATTCTAGTAGACACTATTTTTGTAGGTAACTGGATAGGATCCATCGCTATTGCCGCCATAAATGTGGTCTTACCTGTCTCTTTTTTTATTGCGGCTCTTGGAATGGCTATTGGGATAGGAGGGAGTAGTATTATATCAAGAGCTTTGGGTGCAGATCATCCGGAGAAAGCGCTAAAGACTTTCGGTAATCAGATCACCTTAACCCTGTTAGTGACCATTTCTATGGTTGCCCTGGGGTTGTATTATGCCGATGGCCTTATCCCTGCCTTTGGAGGCAAGGGAGGCATCTTTGAACCCGCTAAGACCTATTATACTATTGTGCTATACGGGGTTCCTTTCCTGGCCTTGTGCATGATGGGAAACACCGTGATCCGTGCGGAAGGGAAGCCTAAATTTGCGATGATCGCCATGATCATACCTTCAGTGGGCAACCTGGTATTGGATTATCTTTTTATCTATGTATTCGACTGGGGTATGGAAGGTGCCGCCTGGGCCACTACAGGAGGGTACCTCCTGTGTTTTGGGTATATCTTTTACTTTTTTCTCTCTAAGAATTCTGAATTAAAGATTAAGCTTTCAGATTTTGGACTCAATCTGCCCATACTAAAAGAGATCGGTTCACTTGGTTTTGTGACCCTTTCCAGACAGGCAGTGACCAGTGTTACCTACCTCCTGATGAATAATATTTTGTTCGATCTCGGAGGCGAATCTATGGTGGCTGTCTATGCCATTATTGGAAGAACGCTGATGTTTGCACTTTTCCCGGTATTTGGGGTTACGCAGGGCTTTTTGCCTATTGCCGGTTACAACTATGGTGCACGTAAATATGCGAGGGTTAGGGAAAGCATTAACACTGCCATTGCCTATGCAGCCATTGTGGCCACCGTGGTTTTTATAGGCCTTATGATCTTCCCTGCGGAGATCACCGGTTGGTTCCTTAGTAACAGGGCAGACATGTCTGCCGCAGAAATTGCGAGTAATATTTTTGTGTTGGAAAATACACCTTCAGCCATGCGTTGGGTGTTTGCAGCAACACCTGTCATAGCCATCCAACTTATTGGAGCGGCCTACTTTCAAGCGGTAGGGAAAGCCATTCCGGCGCTCTTACTTACTCTAACGCGTCAGGGCTTCTTCTTTATTCCCTTGATCCTTATTCTCCCTAATTATTTAGGGGAATTGGGAGTGTGGTTGTCATTTCCAATTGCGGACACCATGTCTACCATTGTAACAGGATATTATCTCCGAAATGAAGTGAAAAACTCTCTTATGAGCAAGGAAACTGCTTAATAAAGTCCATCTTTTTTTATTACTCAAGCTCGGCAAGGCCATTGCGGATATCAAAGCTACATTGCCATTGTTACAAAGCGAACGTACTGGATTGCTAACAGAATGTAAATTAAAAATGATGAATGATGTTACGGTTAAAAAAGGATTTGACACCATGCCCACTTATGAGATGTGCCGTGAATGGTATTGATGCTGGCTCTTTTAGTTTTAAATAAGAGATCATTTTTTTTTAAATGCCCGGAGGAGCAATAGAACTACCTGGAGTAACCATCCAATGGGATAGGGGAGTATAAGCAAACCCCACCACCAGGATAATTTTGAATTACCCCCAAAACCTCCCAACGAGGACAAATAAAATAAAAAGATCACTCCTACAGTGATCAGGAGCGCATTCAGCATAAACCATTTCCTGTGGCGATCATTGTTACGTTTGCTTATAAATGTCAGTATAATACTTCCAAAAACTATCAGTACACTTCCTTCCAGTGGGTCTAAAGTGCCCACACAGAATAGCACGATCCCAAATATATAGGCCACTTTTTTCCAGTCATACTTTTTCATAGTAATTAATGTTTTAATTGGGAATTGCACAGACAGTACCGAGAATTATACCAATTCTGACAGAAAACATGGTGCGTATATGCATACTAAAAGGAAATGCGATTGTTACCAAGAAGATACAAATAAGAAGGGAAACAGTAGTCCCGATTGTTAGGAAAGAACAGTTATTCTTGATACATCAAAACAAACCTGTAGTATTTCTATGGCATTCCCATTAATAATACCCGTTTTTCATTCTAGTCTTTTTTGGTACATTTAAGGCCGACAAACTCCTAGATGCATAATAAGATGAAAGTAAAGAAGTATTTTTTTGGCCTGTTACTGACCTGTTTTGCTGTTACACTAAGCAGCAACGCCCAACGAAGTAAAAAGAATACAACGGTAATAGACACGTATCCTGAGTCCTTGTATTCTAGTATAGAATACCGGCAGATAGGCCCTTTTAGAGGAGGCAGATCGGCAGCAGTTACAGGAGTTCCCGGCGAACCCAATCTATTTTATTTTGGCGCCACCGGAGGTGGAGTATGGAAAACCACGGACGGGGGCCGTAGCTGGGAAAATATTTCTGATGGCTTTTTTGGAGGAAGTATAGGTGCCGTGGAAGTGGCCAAAAGCGATCCAAATGTGATTTATGTTGGGGGAGGTGAAAAAACCCTGAGAGGAAATGTTTCTTCAGGATATGGCATATGGAAAACGGTAGATGCCGGAATAACCTGGCAATCTGTTGGACTTAAAAATAGCAGACACGTACCTCGTATCAGGATTCATCCAAATGATCCAAATACAGTCTATGCAGCAGTGCTTGGAGATATCTATAAGCCTTCTCAGGAAAGAGGTATCTACAAGAGTCAAGATGGAGGAACTACCTGGAGAAAGACCTTATTTGTAAATGATCAGGCAGGGGCAGTTGACCTGGTATTAGACCCAACCAATCCCAGGATCATGTATGCGTCTACCTGGAGGGCAAAAAGAACCCCATATAGTCTAAGTAGTGGGGGCGAAGGATCGGCCCTGTGGAAAAGTACAGACAGTGGGGAGTCCTGGACAGAGATCTCTAAAAATGAGGGCTTTCCTAAGGATACATTAGGGATCATTGGCGTTGCGGTCTCACCAAAAAATGCACAACGCGTATGGGCAATTGTTGAAAATAAAGAAAAAGGTGGCTTATACCGTTCGGATGATGGTGGCAAGAAATGGAGCATGGTTAATTCTGAAAGAAAACTGCGTCAACGTGCCTGGTATTATACCCGGGTGTATGCCGATACTGAAAACGAAGATGTAGTATATGTTCTCAATGTGCGGTACCATAAATCTACCGATGGTGGAAAAAGCTTTAATACATTTAATGCCCCTCATGGTGATCACCACGATCTTTGGATAGCACCTGAAGACACAAAAAGAATGATCATTGGGGACGACGGTGGGGCGCAAGTGTCCTATGATGGCGGAGAGACATGGAGTACTTACTACAATCAACCAACCGCACAATTTTATAGAGTTACCACAGACAATGCCTTCCCGTATCGCATTTATGCTGCTCAACAGGATAATTCAACGATCCGAATAAAACACCGTAGTGAGGGGCGAAGTATTGATGATGATGACTGGGAACCTACCGCTGGGGGAGAATCGGCTCATATCGCCGTAGACCCTACGAATAATGACATTGTGTATGGTGGAAGTTATGGTGGTTTCCTTACAAGGGTAAACCATGATGCAAACACTGTGCGAGGCATCAATGTTTGGCCAGACAACCCCATGGGTTATGGCGCAGAAGGGATGAAATATCGTTTTCAATGGAATTTCCCTATCATTTTCAGCAAACACGATCCTAAAAAGCTGTACACCTTTTCCAACCATGTGCATATGAGTACCAATGAAGGACAAAGTTGGGAACTTCTAAGTGGTGATCTCACCAGAAACGATCCAGATAAATTGGTCTCAAGTGGAGGTCCAATAACCCAGGATAATACAGGCGTGGAATACTACTGCACCATTTTTGCAGCGAATGAAAGTCCGCTGAAAGAAGGGCTCATTTGGGTGGGTAGTGATGACGGACTGATCCATGTATCCAAAGATGGAGGTGGCAACTGGGAGAATGTAACTCCTGCAAATATGCCTGCTTGGTCCATGGTGAATAGTATAGAGCCTTCGGCCTTTGATGAAGGCACTTGTTATGTGGCAGCCACGCGCTATAAATTGGGAGATTTTCAACCTTATTTGTACAAAACAACAGACTATGGCAAGACCTGGCAGAAGATCACTAACGGGATAGATAAGGAGCATTTTACCAGAGTAGTTCGGGAAGATCCTAAAAGAAAAGGGTTGTTATATGCGGGTACAGAAACGGGGATGTACATTTCCTTTGATGATGGCCGCAACTGGAAACCTTTCCAATTAAATCTACCCATCGTACCTATCACAGATTTAGCTGTAAAAGACAATAATCTTATTGTAGCCACTCAGGGTAGAAGCCTTTGGATCATTGACGATCTTACGTTACTACATCAATTGAACCAAGGCATTTCAGCCGGAAAAACCATCCTCTATAAGCCAAAAGATGCGTATAGAACGAAAGGTGGGACAAGCAGAAGCCCTTCAAAAACAGAAGGACAGAATCATCCAAACGGAGTTATCACCCACTTTTATCTAAAGGACCTGTCTGAAAAGGATAGTCTCGCACTTACCTATACCTCAGTTGCGGGAGACACTCTTGCCAACTTTAGCACCTACGCCAAGGAAGCGGACGAAAAGTTGAAACCAAAAAAAGGAGGCAACACCCATGTTTGGGATACACGGGGAAAAGGAGCCCAGGATTTCAAAGGAATGATCATGTGGTGGGCCAATCTAAATGGAGCAAAAGCTGTTCCAGGTTCCTATAAGGTGCATCTCAATCTGAATGGTGTTACTCAAACGCAAGCATTTACTATTCTGCCAGATCCAAGGGCTGAGGTAAGTGTAGCTGAGATGCAAACACAATTCGATTTTATTTCGGACATCAATAGCACGGTAGACAAAGCGCATGCCTCTATCAAAAAGATCAGAAAGATCACAACTCAGCTCGAAGCTTTTATGGCGCAGTACAAAGACAATGAGGTTACCAAGGAATTGGTAGAGAAAGCCAAAAAAATGAAGAATGATTTTGGAGAAGTAGAGAAAGCACTATATCAGACGCAGAACAGAAGTGGACAAGATCCTTTGAATTTTCCGATCAGACTGACCAATAAATTAGCCCATTTGAACAGTTTGGTATCTATTGATGATTTTCATCCAACAGATCAGGATATTGCCGTAAAGAATCAGCTCACTGCTAAAATTGAAGAACAATTAAATCAATTTGATGCTTTGGTAACCAATGAGATCAAAGCCTTTAATGAAGCCTTTAATACCTTACAATTAAATTATCTCTTTATAGAATAGAAATAGACAGTGATTGGATATGATCCCTTGCCGTGCAAGGCAGGGGATATTCTATTTGATAGATGTCTCAACATATGAATACTAATCAAGTTTGTAATCTTCCAATACAACATGAAACAACGAATATTTGGTCTGCTTGCCTTTTTATTAGTGGGCACCCTTATGGGACAAACGGCAGAAGAGTATTTTAAACCACTTAAATATAGAAATATTGGCCCTTTCAGAGGAGGACGGTCCGTGACGGCAACAGGTGTCATTGGTGATCCTATGACCTATTATATGGGTACCACAGGCGGCGGCTTGTGGAAGACCATTGATGCCGGGAGACAATGGAATAATATTTCAGACGGATTTTTTGAGATGGGATCTGTTGGCGCAGTAGCTGTTTCGGCTTCCAACCCCAACATAGTGTATTGTGGGATGGGAGAACATGCTGTACGTGGAGTGATGACCTCCTATGGGGACGGGGTTTATAAATCTTCTGATGCCGGTAAGACCTGGAAAAGAATAGGGTTGGAAAAGACACAGCATATAGCACGCATCGTCATCCATCCAACTAATCCGGAGATTGTCTATGTAGCTGCTCAAGGAGCATTATACGGCCCTAATAAAGAACGTGGCATTTACAAAAGTACGGATGGAGGAAATAGCTGGAAACAAGTTTTATTTGTGAATGAACTTACAGGTTGTAATGAACTCTCCATGGATCTTTCTACGCCTGAAGTTATATATGCCAGTATGTGGCATCATCAGCGAAAACCAAATATTGTAATCAGTGGTGGCTCTGGAAGCGGCTTATATAAATCTACAGACGGCGGTGAAACATGGAAACAAATACACAATGGTCTGCCAGAAGAAAAAGGTAAAATGGCCATTGCGGTGAGTCAGGTAAATACCAATAAAGTATATGCCCTGGTGGAAAGTGATTCGGATAAAGACAAAGGTGGTTTATTTGTTTCCAATGATGCGGGGGATTCCTGGAATATGATCAGTGGGGACAACCGTTTGGTACAACGCGCCTGGTATTATATTGAAGTATTCCCGGATCCAAATGACGAAAATACGGTATATGTAATGAGTGCCCAGGCGCTTAGGTCTTTTGATGGTGGAGTTAGCTGGGAACAGATAACGGGTACCCATGGAGACTACCACGATCTTTGGATCAATCCGGCGAATTCTAAGAATATGGTCATTGCCAACGATGGCGGGGCAGCCGTTAGTTTTGACCATGCCAAAACCTGGTCTTCTCAAGACATTATGCCTACGGCTCAATTCTATCGCATCAGTACAGACAACCTATTTCCATACAATGTATATGGAGGCCAACAAGATAATACTTCCGTAAAGATCGCGAGTCTTTCCTTATCCAGATGGGGTATTTCGGAACAGGATTGGACCTATTCTGCAGGAGGAGAAAGTGCGTTCCTCGCATTCGATCCTGATAACCCTCGTTATGTATTGGGAGGAAGTTATCTGGGAACCATAGACGTCTTAGACTCACAGACAAAATCGGATACCAAGATCATGGCAGCGCCCATACAATACCTTGGCAGGGCGGCCAGGGATATGAAATACCTGTATAACTGGAATGCACCCATCATAAGATCACAGCATGAGCCCAATACCTTTTTCCATTGTGCTCAATTGGTATTAAAAACTACTGATATGGGTACTAGCTGGGAAGAGATCTCTCCCGACCTTACCCGAAATATGGATGAAAAGCAAGGACATGGAGGAGGTCCATATACGATCGAGGCTGTTGGGGCAGAAAATTATGGCACTATTGCCTATATGATAGAATCACCGCATGAGAAAGGCGTTTATTGGACAGGGAGCGATGACGGATTTGTACATATCACCAGAAATGGAGGCCAAAGTTGGGAAAATGTAACCCCTAAAGGCCTGCAGGAATGCCTGATCAATGCTATTGAAGTCTCTCCCCACGATGCCGGTACAGCCTATATCGCAACTACCAGGTATAAGTTTAATGATCATACTCCGGGCTTATATAAAACCATTAATTATGGGAAAACCTGGACGAACATCAGCAGCGGTATTCCCTACGGGTCTTTTACGAGGGTGATACGTGAAGATGCATCAAGAAAAGGCTTGTTATACGCCGGAACCGAAAAAGGGATTTATATTTCCTGGAATGATGGTGCAAGCTGGGAAACTCTGCAATTGAATCTACCTAAGACACCTATTACGGATCTTAAAGTACATAAGGGTGATCTGGTTGTAGCCACTTCTGGACGTTCCTTCTGGATCCTGGATGATCTGGCTGCCCTTTCTCAATACAAAACCGGAAATGCAGATGTAAAGATCATGCAACCAGAGGAGGCACTCAACGCTTCATGGGGAAGTCCCTTAGACAAGAATTCAAAGGATTTTAAAGGTACGCACCCCTTCCAGGGTATAAACCCGGCCAATGGCATGGTACTTTATTATGAGCTTCCCAAGATGGATGATGCTTCGTTTTTAACTTTGGAGATATTGAATTCTAAGGGGAAGATCATTAGGACCTTCAGTTCGGAAAAAGATAGTACCTATCAAAAACACAACGGGGGTGGCCCACCTCCTGCACCGGTATTGGCTAAAGAACAGGGACTTAATAGATTTGTCTGGGATCTTAATTATCCCATCATGGAAGGTATTCCTGGGGTTTATATGGAGGCTGGTTTTGAAGGGCATAAGGCCCCTCCGGGTAACTACACCATTCATTTAAAACTTGGTGAAGAAACTGTGATGACTGAAGGTAAAATAATTGCAACTCCCGGTTTTGATGTATCCATGGCACAGTATGAGGAGTACGATGTTTTTATGTCAGAAATGGAAGCTAAACTTAATGAAATGCATCAGTTGGTTAATCAATTGCACAAGGTACAGCAACAATTAAAAGCGTTGTTGTCCACTATGGAAGCTAGCGTGGCTAAACAAGCTGGCGAGGCTTTATTAAAAGAACTGATAACCTGGGACGAGCAGATGATACAGCGCAAATCCCAGGCGTATGACGATGTTGAGAATTTTCCCAATAAATTCACCGCGGAATATCTCTATTTGATCAATCAGACCAACAGTGTTATTCCAAGAGTAAATCAGGGCTCCAGAGATCGCAAGTCAGTATTGGATGCCCAATGGAACGGGTTAAAATCCAAAGCCAAGAACTTCGTAAATGTGGCCTTGCCAAACTACAATAAGACCCTCTGGAACGCTGGTATTGGGGCCATACAAATTGGAAAATAATGGGAGAGTATTATAATTATATAAAAGCCTTACATCTTATTTTTGTGATCACTTGGTTTGCGGGCTTGTTCTATATTCCAAGGCTTTTTATTTATCATATAGAAGCTCAGGATAAACCAAATCCCGCCAAAGATATCCTTTCAGATCAGTTAAGATTGATGACCAAAAGGCTTTGGTATATTATTACCTGGCCTTCAGCAGTTTTGGCAACCCTATTTGCTATATGGTTGTTGGTGCTTATTCCCGGTTGGTTAGAGCAACCATGGATGCACGTTAAACTGCTTTTTGTAGTGCTTTTGATCGCGTATCATTTTAAGACACATCAAATGTTCCTCCAATTACAGCAAAATAAGATAAAATACACCTCTAATTTTATGCGTATTTGGAATGAAGGCGCTACTGTGGTGCTGTTTGCGGTTACTTTTCTGGCTATTCTCAAAAGTGCCTTTAATTGGGTGTTTGGGGTGGCAGGGATAATTATTTTGGGTCTTTTACTTATGCTAGGGATAAAACTTTACAAAAGGATCCGGGAAAAGAACCCCGAGGCATAGATGATGCCCGTTTAATTTATGGCTGGCAAACACAGAGATCTCAATTTCCTTTGGGCAAGAATAATTCTAGTTGCTCTTCACCCGCTCTTTTTGGACTGATTATTGCTATCTTTAAAATCAAAATAAAGAGCCTTGTTCAAGAAGTTCTCCCTCCGGTCCAGGATTTTTGTTACCATGATATTTTTAGTGCTGATTGCTTCTGTGCTGATTGCAGGGGTAACGGTCTATCAATACAGGGAACAATCCAAAGATTATCACCAGGATCGTTTGGAGCGAAAGGAAGAACAGATTAAACAGAGCATCAGTTATACCCTTCAGTCAACCACCTATCCGGTGATCACAGAAAATCTTGGACTAATATTTAAGGATGAGATCTATCGTATTGCCGATGTACAGAATGTGAATTTTAATATTTATGACCTGGAAGGGCAGCTTATTAAAAGCTCTCGACCACAATTAAATAATGATTCAATTTCACGATGCCTGGAGGCTTATCTATTGAACAACCTCAAAGAAAGCCAAAATAAAAGATATGTAGAGGACAACCTGGTGGCCGGAAATAAATATCAGGCTTCCTATACGTTTATTACCGATCAGAAATTTAAACCCATTGGCATCCTCAATTTGCCATATTATGAGGACAATTCCTTTAATAGTATGGAATTGAGAGAATTCCTGTTTCGTCTCGGCGGAGTGTACCTGATAATGTTTGTCATTGCTATTTTCCTGGCTTATTTTATCTCCAAATATATCACCCGCTCGTTAGCAACTATTTCTGATAAACTACATCAAACCGATCTCACAAAACGGAATGAAAAGATCTTTGTTAAGAACCCCAGTGAGGAAATAGGAAAGTTGATAGATTCTTACAACGAAATGATCGATGAACTGGAGCAAAGCGCTGCGAAACTGGCACGAAGTGAAAGGGAACAGGCCTGGCGGGAAATGGCAAAACAAGTTGCGCACGAAATAAAGAATCCATTAACGCCAATGCGACTCACCGTACAGAACTTTGAGCGTAATTTTAAACCTTCAGATCCGGATGCAAAAGTGAAGATCAAAGAGTTTTCAAAAACGCTTATCCAACAAATAGATATGATGAGCAGTATTGCCTCGGCATTCTCCAGTTTTGCACAAATGCCCGCACAGCAGAATGAAACTTTGAATGTGGTGAAAACAGTAAAACTGGCACTCGATATTTTTAATGAGAATTACATCCATTTTATCTCCGAGGAAGAAGAAATAATTGCGAAATTAGACAGGACGCAATTGATCCGGGTGGTAACCAATCTTGTTAAGAATGCCATTCAGGCAGTTCCGGAGGTGGCTTCACCCAGGATCTTGGTTTCGGTAGTCTCAGATGGTGCCTATGTAAAGATCTCTGTGGCAGATAACGGTATAGGTATCTCAGATGAAGTAAAGGAAAAGGTATTTGAACCTAAGTTTACGACCAAATCTAGCGGGATGGGCTTAGGTCTGGGAATGGTAAAAAATATAGTGGAAACATATAAAGGATCTATAACATTAACCTCGCAACCGGACAAAGGATCTGTTTTTACAGTCAGATTTCCCAAGGAAAGTGAAAAAAAATAATTATGGAATTCAATAATATCAAAGTTAAATTAGAAGATAACCTGGCGATAGTAACCATTAATAGACCAAAGAAATTAAATGCGCTAAATACTGCGACCATCAAAGAATTGCATTTAGCCTTTAAAGCCCTGGAAACAAATAAGAAGGTGCGCGTCATAATACTAACCGGAAGTGAAGACAAGGCTTTTGTAGCAGGGGCCGATATATCTGAATTTGCCCATTTCAACACCAAACAGGGAGGTCAATTGGCTGCCCAGGGGCAGGAATTACTTTTTAGTTTTATTGAGAACCTTTCTAAACCAGTGATCGCTGCAATTAATGGATATGCGCTTGGCGGCGGCCTAGAGCTCGCCATGGCCTGTCATTTTAGGGTAGCCAGCCATAACTCTAGAATGGGCCTTCCCGAAGTTTCTTTAGGGGTCATTCCCGGCTATGGCGGAACACAGCGTCTTCCCCAATTAATAGGGAAGGGAAGGGCTATGGAAATGATCATGACCGGGGGTATGGTAGATGTGGAAAGAGCCATTGAATTTGGCCTAGTGAACCACGTAACATCAATTGAAGAGTTACTTGATTTTTGTAAGACGATCGCCAAAAAAATAGCAAAAAATTCTCCTATGGCCATCAGACAGGCAATAAAAGCGATAAATGCGGGTTTTAACAATGGTGTTCAGGGTTATGAAATAGAGGTTAAAGCTTTTGGCGAGTGTTTTGGTACAGATGATTTTAAAGAAGGAACCACAGCATTCCTAGAGAAGAGAAAAGCCTCCTTCCCCGGTTCGTAAGAACATCCTTATTTTAAAATCTTAGGTATGCTAAAAAATCCCCTTTTTATCGGGCTTCTTTTTATGAGTTTTCTTGTCCGGGCTCAGGAATTTCCTGTAGACTATACTTTTGGTGAAAAATATAACGATCGTTATAAATATTCGAATTTATTGATGATCACCGATGATGGTCATGGTGGTAGTGTTCTTGTAAGGGCTTATTATACGGGACTTATCTTAAAACCAAAGGGCTACATTTTAGAACATTACAATAAGGACATGCAATTGGTTTCTGAGTTCAATTATAAGATAAAGGGCTCGGAATTTGTAGATGGCTATCTAAAGAATGGCCAGTTGTATTTGTTGTTCTTAGATTACAATATAGAAGCAGGCACTTATGAATATTGGGCACACAGGAGTCCCTTGGATCCTTTTACCTTTACACAGGAAAAATTGTTATCCTTTTCATCTGCTCCCGTAAAGGATCCGTTGGATAAAAATTACTACAACCGGAATTTCAACTCAGGATTCACTACTACGGTCTTGTTTTCTGAAGATAAGAATGGATTCATCATCAGCACCCACTACAAAAAAGGAAAAAATAACAGGCACGACATATATCTTTTCACCGCCAATTTGAAGCAAGCCATGTATCAGGATTTTTCAAGTGAAGTTGAGGAAAAGAATTACGCCTTTGAGCGAATGGCAGTCTCAAATGATCTGGATAAGGTTTTTATTATTGGGAAAGCGTATTTCAAAAAGAAACGTTTTACAGCCTTGGAACGTAAATTTCAATATGAGCTAATACAACTCAGTTCTCAGGGGATCAAAACACAAAGCTTCGATACCCCAGGAAAATACTCAGAATCTTTGACCCCTGTTATCAATCAGGGCAATTTGATATGCGTTGGTTTCTATGCAGATCGCAAGGATAACAGATACAATGGTCTGGCTTATTTTAAATTGGATCCTGCCACGCTTAGCGTAAAAAGCAGAAAATACAATCCTTTCTCTGAGCAATTTATGTTCGATAAGTTTGGACAGGAATACGATAAGGAAGTTAAAAATCTCGTCTTTAAAAATGTAACAGTAACCCCGGAGAATTCAATTTTGTTCAATGCCGAAGAGTATTTTGTGACCAATAGTGTTCAGTCAAACTCAAGTGGCGGCAGGTTGCGGGTAAAGCGATTTCATCATAATGATATTGTAAGTGCAAAGATAGATGCAGAAGGAAATATGGTTTGGGCTCGTAATATCAATAAATCTGAGGTTACGCAAGGCGATGGCGATTATGCTTCTTATAGTACTTTTACAAAAAACGGAAATACATACTTTTTTATCAGCTCGGCTTCTGAAAATCCGCAGGTACTGAATAAGGAACGGATCATTTTTAAGCAAGGCTTCAGCAGGAATAGAAATGTCTTTGTAATCCAATTGAACAATGAGGGTAACATGAGCTATGAGAAGATCATAGACTCAAAAGATGCACGGCTACCCTTAAAAGTCTCTAACCCGCTCAAGGATGAGACCAATAGCAAAATGCTTTTCTACGCTAAACGCGGTAATAAAAAGCAATTGGTAAACGTCACCATTCAGTAATCTTTTAATTCAGTTAAAACAATAGTAGGAATAAATCCATATATTTGGAAATATTCCTATTTTATGAATGCTGACTATCTGAAAGGGCGAGGTGCTCAACATAATTCCCGTAACAAGTTCCAGGAGTTCTATTCAGAAATGCGCGAAGATTTTTTGGAATATTGCTGGAAAGAAGGGGAGCTGGCGGACAAGAATAAAACGGAGTATTTGCCTATTTTTCCTAAGTCCATTGTCAATAAGGTAACCAGTCCGGATGTGGGTATGGCCTATTCCATGAACCCCTATCAGGGATGCGAACATGGTTGTATTTATTGCTATGCCCGTAATACACATGAATTTTGGGGGTATAGTGCCGGACTCGATTTTGAAAGAAAGATCTTAATTAAAGAGAATGCACCGTATCTCTTAGAAGAAAAGCTCAAAAGTAAAAACTGGAAAGCTGAAACTATCGTCCTTTCCGGGAATACTGATTGTTACCAACCTGCCGAAAAGATATTTGAGATAACCAGGGCTTGTTTGGCAGTATTCTTAAAATACAAACACCCTGTAGGAATTATCACAAAGAATACCTTGATCTTGAGGGATCTGGATCTGTTAAGAGAGCTTACTAAAGACGGACTTATAGGAGTAAATATATCGGTCACCTCTTTATCAGAAAAGACAAGACGACTCCTGGAACCGCGAACAGCGACCATCGCAAAACGCCTTGAGACCATCAAAATACTTTCAGAAAATAACATCCCTGTCAATGCTATGCTGGCACCTATCATACCAGGGATAAATAGTCACGAACTCTTACAACTGGCGCGTGCTGTTTCAGAAAAAGGGGCACTTTCCTTTGCCTTTACTGTTGTGAGATTAAACGGTGCCATTGGAATGCTATTTACCGACTGGCTAAAACGGACCATGCCTGATAAAGCAAATAAGGTCTTACATCAAATAGAGAGTTGTCATGGGGGCACCTTAAATGACAACAGGTTTGGGATACGAAATAAGGGAGAAGGGGTACTTGCAAAACAAATTCATGACCTGTCCAAAATTGCAAAGCGAAGGTACTTCAATGGACGTACTTTTCCCAAATTGAATAAAGATCTCTATGAGGTCTATAAACAAGGACAGTGGAAATTATTTTAATTCCCAGCCTTTGCGATAGCTTCCTTTCACCCATTCATTGGCTTTCTCAAAATTTGTTACCCGCATGGATTCACCTTCCCAAAGCAATTTCTTTCTTCCGGGTCTTAGAATCGATGGTCTTCTTCCGGGTTCTTCCGGGGCAACTATTTCTTTGTATTGAAATGCCTTAATTGCCAGATTCCCCATCAGAACTGCTTCTGTTAACGGACCTGACCTGTCAAAACTTGAAGATGTTTCGGTCCCTTGCAGGCAACCTTCAACCCAATTGCGCTGGTGCCCGCCAGTGCTACCTTCAATTCGTTTTAAGGTTGGCGTAGGAGGATTATACATATTCATCATTTCCGAAGGAAGAAGTCTGGCATTGCGCGAATAAACATCACACACCAGAATTCCTTTGGTGCCATAAAAAACAGAACCCCCACCAGAATCGCCAATGGTCTCTCCATCTTTTAATTCGTCCGGGAGATCGGGCATAATGCCACCATCATACCAATTTAGGGCTATATCTCCGTGCTGAGGTGTATTGAATTTTAAACGCACTATGGAGGAGGCCGGGCAGGAAGCGCTGTAATCTGCTTCAACAAAATCGCCCACCCAATTCGTAGTGCAACTGGCTTCTGCCTCGGTAGGATAACCCAGATCCAGCACTCCAAAAGGTGTTTCCATAATATGACAACCCATGTCGCCCATAGCTCCGGTGCCAAAATCCCACCAACCGCGCCATTTAAAAGGCAAATATGAATTGTTGTAATCTCTATTAGCTGCAGGTCCCAGCCACAGATCCCAATCCAGTCCGTCCGGGATCTCATCTTTACCTACCGGTAGTGGAATCCCTTGAGGCCAAACAGGTCTGTTGGTCCAACAATCTACTCGTTCTACTTTACCAATAATACCGGAATTGATCCATTCTTTGGCTAGTCTGCTGCCATCGCTAGAGGCTCCCTGGTTGCCCATCTGCGTAACGATCCCATTCTCCCTGGCCACCTTGGTCATCAATCTTGCTTCTGCTATATTATGTGTAAGGGGTTTTTCAACATAGGCGTGTTTCTTAGCACGCATAAAGGGTAGGGCTATGGTGGCATGCGTATGGTCTGGGGTAGCTACCATTATCGCATCCATATCCTTTAATTGTTTATCGTATACCTTGCGAAAATCTTTGTAACGTTTAACGTCCGGATAGAGTTCATAGGTTTCTGCCGCTATTCTATCGTCTACATCACAAAATGATACAAATTTCACCTTCCCTGTTTCCTGTAGCCCTCTGATAACTCCTGAACCACGACCACCAACTCCAAATGCTCCAATATAAAGCGTATCGCTGGGAGGCACATGACCTTTGCCTAAAACATAACTTGGAACAATTGAAAAAACAGCTGTAGAGGCTGATACATTCTTGATAAATTTTCGCCTTTGCATATGGAAAGTGTTTATAAATGAGGCAGGAAGATACAAAAAAAGCAATCCGTAAAGTTCAAATAAGGATCAACATATGTTCATTTGGTAGGCCTAAAGGAAATCAATAAGAATTTCACTGAGTCCCACTCCATTCTGAATAGAAGTGTTCCAGATACTGCAAGAGAAAAGCGTGTCTTTCCAAGGCTATCTTTGCCCCGGTTTTGGTATTCATTTTGTCTTTGAGAAGCAGGAGCTTCTCATAGAAATGATTAATGGTAGGGCTCTTAGAATTTTTGTATTCCTCTTTGGACAATTCCAAATTGGGAGCTATTTCGGGATCGTAGAGGGTTCTATTTTTAAAACCTCCGTAGTGAAAAGCACGTGCAATTCCAATGGCACCTATGGCATCTAACCTGTCTGCGTCCTGTACCACAAACAATTCAACTGGGTGCGTTTTATTCTTATTTTCCCCAATATTATTTTTAAAAGAAATATGTTCAATGATATAGCATACCTTTTCAATGACCTCCTTTTCTACATCCAGTGAACTAAGAAATGTCCTGGCCATTTTAGGACCTACAGTTTCATCTCCCTGATGAAATTTTGCATCAGCTATATCGTGTAATAAGGCTCCAAGGCTTACAACCAAAACGTCTGCTTTTTCGTCTTTAGCGATCAAGAGGGCGTTGCGAAAAACGCGTTGGGTATGGAACCAATCGTGTCCTGCTTCTGCGTCACTTAGCGTTTCTTTTACAAAGGCAATTGTATCTTCAACGAGTGAGGTGGTATTCATGGAGTTACGAGTATATTGTTGGAAATGACCTCTTCTACCCGGGTTAATAAAACATCAGATTCACCGGTGTTCTCAATAGGTTGGTGTACCTTAAAATACAAATGTGATCCTATGCCGTAAGGGAATTTACCATAGCGTAACATTTTCCAAGAATTGTTAATACTTATAGGCACAATAAGTGCAGAAGGGGACTGTTTCATCAGTACTTTTAATCCGGTGGGTTGAAATTTCTTTGGGTGCCCGGTTCTACTGCGTGTACCTTCAGGAAAGATAACGGCACTTCTTTTATTTGCTTCTATGTATTTACCCAATCTGGCAATAGCCACAAGGGCTTGTTTACTATCCTTCCGATCTATAAGGGCCGAACCTCCATGTCTGAGATTATACGATACGCTTGGTATACCTTTTCCTAATTCTATCTTGCTCACAAATTTTGGATGATATTTTCTCATGTACCAGATAATAGGAGGAATATCGTTCATGCTTTGATGGTTCGAAACTATGATAAGCGGCACACCTTTAGGAATGTTGTGATCATTTTTGAAAGTGTAACGGGTTCCCAGTAGGAATGTGCACCACATAAGTGTTAAGTTGAGGTAGCTTACACTTTTTTGATGGGCATCATATCCAAACCAGTTAAAGCATATCCATTGAATGGGATGAAAAACCAGAAGTACTATTCCAAAAAAAAGGAAATAAATACAGGTTAAAGGATATGCCAGAATTTTACGCATTGTACAAAAATAAAAAACCGCACTTACCAAAGTGCGGTGTTTAAGATAAAACTTATTGGAGTCTAACAGAATTCGTCAAAAGCCCCGCTTAAATTTTCAGCTATCATTTCTGCAGGCCTTCCTTCTATATGATGCCTTTCGATCATATGTACCAGTTCTCCATTTTTAAAAAGAGCCATACTGGGTGATGAAGGAGGGAATGGAACCATTAGATTTCGTGCTGCATCCACAGCTTCTGTATCTACTCCAGCAAATACAGTGATCAAATGATCTGGTTTTTTATCATTTCGCAAACTTAATTTGGCCGCGGGTCTTGCATTAGCTGCAGCACAACCGCAGACAGAGTTTACTACCACCAGGGTAGTACCTTCCATTTTGAGGGCTTTTTCTACGGCCTCTGCGGTATATAATTCTTCAAAACCAGCCGAAGCGAGGTCTTGTCTCATGGGTTTTACTAATTCTGCAGGGTACATAATATATTTTTTATTTTTATTCCCTGCAAAGATAACCAAAATGTACAACTATTTTGCTAAAGCTTTCTTAAGGTGCTAAGGGGTTATTAGTGGTTTAACCCTATCTTTGCCAAAATTTTTTCCTTTTCATGATTCGTTGGATCGCCGCTATTTTAGGATATTTTTTATTTCGTTTACCAGGAGCTATCATTGGGTTTCTGGTTGGCAGTTTTATGGATAACCTAGGTTCCGGCTCCAATGCGCGCTCCATTTTTGAAGATCTGTCTCGGCAAAAGGTTTCACCGGCCGACTTTGAGTTGAATTTATTATCCCTGTGTTCCTTGGTGATCAAAGCAGATGGGCAGGTAAGTCAACGAGAATTAGATTATGTAAGGCAGTACTTCCTTAGCACCTATGGAAAAGAGAAGGCAAATGCCATTTTTAGAACATTTAATGAAGTTATTAAAAAACGTGAGATCTCTGCTCAAAGGATCTGTACCTATCTCAATCAGCGAACACGCTATGAGGTGCGTTTGCAGCTACTCCATTTTTTATTTGCCATTGCACAGTCTGATGGTTCTATCAGCGCTCCTGAGATTGAAAAGATTCGTGAGATAGCGGGGTATTTGCGTATTGGTGCAAGCGATTTTGGTAGTATTAAGGCGATGTTTGTTAAGGCCGCAGACAATGCCTATAAGATTTTGGAGATAGAGAAGAGTGCTTCGGATGATGAAGTAAAGAAGGCGTATAGAACGATGGCGAAAAAGTATCACCCAGATAGGGTGAATACCGAAAATGAGGCGATCAAAAGAGGGGCAGAGGAGAAGTTCAAGGAAGTTCAAAAGGCCTATGAACAGATACAACAACAACGTGGATTGTAATCTTTTATAGCATCTTGGAACATTTTTTATTTTATGTGGAATTGGGATTAGGTCATGTTTTAGACTTCAATGCTTATGACCATATTTTGTTCCTCGCCGCATTGGCTATACCGTTTACGTTCCGCTCCTGGAAACAGATACTTACACTGGTTACCATATTTACTGTGGCTCATTGCCTTTCGTTGGCATTTTCGGTGTATGAGATTGTGGAGGTAAATGTTGCATGGATCGAATTTTTAATTCCAATTACCATTTTGGTTACCGCACTTTTTAATGTAAAAGAGATTGTAAAAAAGGACACTGCACTTACTTTTAAATTGCAAAGTGCGGCTACTGTCTTTTTTGGGCTAATCCATGGTTTTGGATTCTCCAATTATTTTAAAATGCTTATGGCAGGGGAGGATAACAAGTTAAATCCTTTGCTTGGCTTTGCCACCGGAATAGAATTATCTCAGATCATCATTATAATTGGGGTGTTGTTCCTGGCATTTTTACTTGTTGAAAGGGGTAGGCTTCCAAAAAGGTATTTTGTATTGGGAACTTCCACTATCGTGATCCTTATCTCGCTACGGATGATCTATACTACTTGGCCTGTTTAATGCGTTTTGGAGGTAACTCTAACGGTCTTAAGCAAGCGATAAAAGAGTGATTCCCTCTTCTTAACGGTTTTAATTAAATATTAACCATTTATGGTTGTTGAACTATTTCAAAGCAGGTATCTTAGTGCTTTTCAATCATTGGAAAAATTAAACGGATAGGAGTTAGTGACAAAAAAGAAGCAGTTAAAGTATGATCGGGCCTATCTTAGGATGGCTCATGAATGGGGGAAATTGTCCTATTGTATCCGCAGACAAGTAGGGGCTATAGTTGTAAAGGATCGTATGATCATATCCGATGGATACAATGGAACGCCAACAGGGTTTGAGAATATTTGTGAGGATGATGATGGATATACCAAATGGTATGTTTTACATGCAGAGGCAAATGCCCTTTCCAAAGTAGCAGCTTCTACGCAGTCTTGCGAAGGGGCTACTTTATATATAACACTATCCCCTTGCAAGGAATGTAGTAAGTTAATACACCAATCTGGTATTAAACGCGTTGTATACCAAATAGCATATAAAGATGACTCAGGGTTACAATTTCTGGATAGAGCGGGGGTTGTACTAGAACATCTTCCTAATATTTTGGAAGAAAACGAATAAAAATTAATGAAGAAGTATCATTACATATGGCCTATGATCATTGCCTTATCCATGGCATTGGGTGTCCTGATTGGAGGCAAACTTCATTTTAATGATTCGCCCGAAAAGCTCTTTTCCACCAACTCAAAGAAAGACAAACTGAACCGACTCATTGATTATATAGACTTTGAGTATGTAGATGAGATCAATACAGACAGTATTGTAGATGTTACCGTCAATAATATTCTGGAAAAATTGGATCCTCATTCGGTCTATATTCCAAGGGAGGAACTAACACAGGTTTCTGAGAACATGAAAGGTGATTTCGTTGGGATCGGGATCAATTTTTATATGTACAAGGACACTATTACGGTGATCCGTACCATTGAGAACGGTCCAAGTTTTATTAAAGGGATAGAACCCGGTGATAGAATATTGATGGCGGGCAAAGACACCTTGTACGGCAAAAATTTACCCAGTAGCCGTATTGTCAGTACCTTGAAAGGGGAAATAGGATCTTCTGTAGATCTAAAGATATATCGAAAAACAGAAAACAACATCTTTACGGTTACCCTAAAAAGAGATAGAGTGCCAATAAAAAGTGTTGAGGCTTATTATATGCTTTCTCGTGATATGGGGTACATCAAGGTCAACAGATTTGCAGAGACCACCTATAAGGAATTCAAAAAAGCCCTTCTAACCTTACAGAAAAATGGGGCTGTGAAAATAACTCTGGATCTCAGAGATAACCCCGGGGGATATTTAGGAATTGCAGAGCAAATGGCAGACGAATTCCTAAAGAAAGGTAAGCTTATTCTTTTTACTAAGAACAAGAAAGGCAAAATAGAGAAGATGTTTGCTTCCAATGCCGGTTCATTTGAGGACAAACCTGTTTATGTACTTATTAACGAACGATCTGCATCCGCAAGTGAGATCATCGCAGGGGCTTTACAGGATAATGACGTAGGGACCATTGTAGGTCGCAGGTCATTTGGAAAAGGACTTGTACAGCGTGAGATGACTCTGGGTGATGGATCTGCTGTGCGTTTATCCGTGTCCAGGTATTATACCCCAACCGGTCGTTCTATTCAAAGAACCTACAACAATGGCAATGAAGATTACTATGAGCGTTTTGAAGCCAGGTACGAGAATGGTGAACTAATGTCAGCGGATAGCATTAAGGTAGCAGATTCTTTAAAATTTACTACTCCCAAGGGCAAGGTAGTGTACGGGGGTGGGGGCATAATCCCCGATGTATTTGTGCCTATTGGAAATATTGAGGAAGAAACCATAAAGAGTATGGAAAGCCTGGGCTTTATTTCTCGATTTGTATTTGAACATCTTGAAGAAGACCGCGAACGCTATACTAACTATGAGCAGCAAGATTTTATCAGCAACTTCAAGGTAGACGATATCCTATTCGAACAATTTGTGGATTATACTGTTGGTAATAATCTCCGAATGGATTTCTACGCTTATGACCAACGTATTAAGCTGTATTTAAAAGCGGCATTGGCAGAACAGTTGTTTTCACCTAACATTAGTGCAAAGATCAGGGGTGCCATAGATCCAATGTTGCAAAAAGTATTGGAATTAGATCAGCCTATGTTGAAGGAAATGGTGAAAGATTAAAATTTTGAGTTTCTTTTTAGTAGAAAAGGAGAAATCTAATCCTCGTCAATCTTTTTCTGGATATTCCAGGAGGTAAGAAGAATAATAAGAAGAACAATAGCGCACAGGGCCGCCACAACACCTATAACAGCAATAATACTATCCTGACCCAGTGGATCCGAAAAATCAATGATCGTCGCATTATAGGCAATTAGGCCGATGGCTAAAATGATAAGAACAACGGTAACTTTTTTATTCATTCTTTCGCTTTATTGTGAGTTGTATTCCTATAGGAACACCAATTTATGGAAATAATTGATTAATGTTCGTGGCAAATAATTTAACTGCTATTGCCAATAAAATGACCCCAAATACTTTTCTGACAACACTTAGTCCGCCTTTCCCCATGACACGTTCAATCTTGGCAGACGATTTTAAAACCAGGTAGACAAAAATAATATTGACGATAATGGCTGCTATGATGTTTTCCACATAAAATTCAGCACGCAAGGATAAGAGAGCTGTCATAGTGCCCGCTCCGGCAATTAGCGGAAAAGCAATAGGCACTATAGAGGCAGACTCTGGTTCGTCATCGCGGTAAAGGGTGATCCCAAGGATCATCTCTATCGCCAAAAAGAATATAATAAAAGCCCCGGCTACCGCAAAGGAATACACGTCTATCCTAATCAATTTCAGGATTTCCTCCCCCACAAACAGAAAAGCTACCATTATGCACCCGGCGACAATAGACGCTTTCTCTGAGTGAATATGGCCCACTTTTTTTCGCAGATTTATGATAATGGGAATACTCCCAACAATATCAATAACAGCAAACAGAACTATGCTGGCAGTTGCTATTTCCCTGAAGTTCAAATGCATTACCATAGGCTTTTAAAGTTGTGCAAAAGTAGTATATATTTTGAGTTTGTGGCAGGTCGTCAATACAAATATTATAAGGGGAAATACAGGTTAAAAAAGTATCTTTGACGCTTACTTAAAGAAGATGTTCCAAGTAGGGAAAACACTGGTTTCAGAAGAGATCATTGAGAAAGACTTTGTGTGCAATCTATCTGCCTGCAAGGGAGCGTGCTGTGTAGACGGTGATGCCGGCGCTCCACTTGAGGACAAAGAAACAGAAATCCTGGTAGATATATATGCCAAGGTAAAGCCATTTCTTCGTCCTGAAGGAATTGAAGCCATTGAAGCGCAAGGGGCATTTGTAAAAGGAGAAGATGGAGAATGGGAAACTCCGCTTGTTGGTAACAGCGAATGTGCGTATGTGATATTTAATGATCATGGCGTTGCTAAATGTGGCCTGGAGGAGGCCTATGAAAAAGGGGCAACAAGCTGGAAGAAACCGGTTTCGTGCCATCTATATCCCATCCGTGTTACTGAGTATACAGAATTAAGAGCCGTTAATTATCACAAATGGCAACTCTGCGATCCCGCCTGTCAGTTAGGAGAAAGTCTTAAGGTTCCTGTATACCGGTTTGTAAAAGATGCTCTTATCCGAAAATTTGGAAAAAAATGGTATAAAGAGTTAGAAGAAGTAGCCCAGGAATACCATTCATCGAAACAATAGAAGGTAGTTCATAGAGTATTTTATACCGTTAACGGAATATTTTTTATCCCCCTGATACATTGCCTACTTTCCCTATCCCTAATATTCATCTTATACTGTTTTTGATGTATTAATGATGTTTAGAAGGACAAATGACACAACCAATTACCCCCACAATGAGAAAATGTGTTCTTTTATTTATTTTATTAGTGTTCGTACTTATCATTGCGTCCATTACAGAAAACAGGGATAGGGCAGCAGCCAATGAAAAGGTTGCAATGGAGATTAATGATACTGAGTCATTGCTTCAGGAAAGTACTGCTCTGAGCAACGATCTTCCCAAGTAAAACAAAACCACTTCAGGTTTTTATTTTTATCTGTACATGTCTCACTCTTGTACAGAAATACTTCGTTTGTTTTTTTCTCAATTTTCGATCTGGCAACATAGTTAATATGTTCTCCATTGACTTTTTATCAATGAAGATCTGTTCTTTCTTTAAGATTTTGTATGAATTGCTATTAAATGAAACAGACAACAGATCTTTAAAAGAAATGCATGGACCTATTCCTATTAATCCCCATAGACAGTACGTTGCAAGAGAGGTTTGTGCTACAACAAAAACTAGCATATTCTAATATACTTTTTGGTCTATTCTTTAACTGTTGAAGTTGTTAAAAAAATTTATACAGGATAACAGTTGTACATAAGGGTAACAAACATAGCAGGCGAGCCTAGATTTCAACATGCTGTGTTAAAAACTTTGAGCCTGTTATCATGAAACAGACTTTACAATTTAATAACATTTTCTAATCTTTGTTAGTCCCAGCTCGATCCACTTTTTTACTCAAAAACTAACACTAATAAGAACAAGAAATGTCAAAACTCTTAGAACCAATCCTAGAAGAAAATGAAGATAGATTTGTAATTTTTCCAATTAAGCATCATGATCTTTGGGAATGGTATAAGAAATGTGAAGCCTGTTTTTGGACCGCTGAGGAAATAGATCTTCATCAGGATCTAGCCGATTGGAATAATAAACTAAATGGTGATGAGAAGTATTTCATTAAGCACATTTTAGCATTTTTTGCAGCTTCAGACGGGATAGTTAATGAGAACCTTGCAGAAAATTTTGTAAACGAAGTACAGTATTCAGAAGCTAAATTCTTCTATGGCTTTCAGATCATGATGGAAAACATCCATTCTGAGACATATTCCCTCTTGATAGATACTTACGTTAAAGATGAAAAGGAAAAGAATATGCTATTTAAAGCTATTGAAAATTTCCCGGCTATCAAGAAAAAAGCAGATTGGGCACTAAAATGGATAGATTCTCCCAGCTTTGCCGAGCGTCTTATTGCATTTGCAGCCGTTGAAGGGATATTTTTCTCCGGAGCATTTTGTTCCATATTCTGGTTAAAGAAAAGAGGGCTTATGCCTGGACTTACCTTCTCTAACGAATTAATTTCGAGAGATGAAGGCATGCATTGCGATTACGCTGTGCATCTTCACACTAAGCATTTAGTCAATAAAGTATCAAAAGAACGCATTACCGAGATTCTTGTAGATGCCTTGAATATAGAACGCGAATTCATCACAGAATCCTTACCAGCAAGTCTTATTGGGATGAACGCCAAGTTAATGACCCAATATCTGGAGTTTGTAACAGACAGGCTCCTGGTAGAACTCGAATGTGAAAAGGTATTTAACGCTACCAACCCATTTGATTTTATGGATATGATCTCTCTTCAGGGGAAAACGAACTTCTTTGAAAAACGCGTATCCGAATATCAAAAAGCCGGTGTCTTAAATAAAGAACAAGATTCGGATTCTCAAAAGATCAGCTTCGACGCTGACTTTTAATTGAACCGTTCATAAAAACCCTGAGTAACCCGGGTTTTTTTGTGGCTTATTTTAAAAATGTTGAGTTTTTCACAAAGGACTTAAACCAACCATATATTCTAATTTAATATTTGTAGAAACATGTTTGTAGTAAAAAGAGACGGCAGAAAAGAGCTAATGATGTTTGACAAGATCACGGCCCGTGTACGTAAATTGTGTTATGGCCTTAATGACCTTGTAGATCCGGTTAAAGTGGCCATGCGGGTTATTGAGGGCCTGTATGATGGGGTAACCACATCAGAACTAGATAATTTGGCTGCTGAGATTTCGGCCACCTTAACAACAGCACATCCAGATTACGCTAAACTCGCTGCGCGTATCTCTGTCTCCAACTTACACAAGAATACTAAAAAGTCGTTCTCCGAAACCATGAAGGACTTACACGAATACGTGAATCCCAGAACGGGGAAAAAGGCCCCCTTGTTGTCTGATGAGGTATTTAAAGTTATTTCAGAAAATGCAGAGGTTCTAGATTCTACCATCATTTACAACCGCGATTTTGGGTATGATTATTTCGGTTTTAAAACCTTGGAAAGATCCTATCTCCTAAAGTTAAATGGGAAGATCGCTGAAAGACCTCAACATATGCTTATGCGGGTTTCTATTGGCATCCATTTGAATGATCTGGAGTCAGCTATGGAGACTTACGAGCTTATGTCCAAAAAATATTTTACACATGCTACGCCCACCTTGTTTAATTCAGGTACCCCAAAACCTCAGATGTCTTCCTGCTTCTTACTGGCAATGAAAGACGATAGTATTGACGGCATTTATGATACCCTAAAAAATACGGCTAAAATATCACAGTCTGCGGGAGGAATAGGCTTGTCTATTCACAATGTAAGAGCTACAGGCTCATACATTGCGGGCACCAATGGCACCTCCAATGGAATTGTTCCAATGCTTCAGGTTTTCAATGATACTGCGCGGTATGTAGATCAGGGCGGTGGAAAGAGAAAAGGCAGCTTTGCAATTTATATAGAACCATGGCATGCAGACATTTTCGAATTCCTGGAGTTGAAAAAGAACCATGGAAAGGAAGAAATGCGTGCACGCGACCTTTTCTATGCCATGTGGATCCCGGATCTGTTTATGAAACGAGTAGAGGCCGATGGGGATTGGACCCTTATGTGTCCTAATGAATGCCCCGGATTGTTTACTACCCACAGTGAGGAATTTGAGGAATTATACACTCGATATGAGGCCGAAAGCAAAGGAAGAAAAACAATCAGAGCCAGAGAGCTTTGGGAAAAGATCCTTGAATCACAGATAGAAACTGGCACGCCTTATATGTTATATAAGGACGCGGCTAACCGTAAGAGCAACCAAAAGAATCTGGGAACCATCAGATCTTCCAACTTATGTACGGAGATCATGGAATACACTTCCCCGGATGAAGTGGCTGTATGCAACCTGGCTTCCATTGCTTTGCCAATGTTTATTAAGAATGGAAGTTTTGATCACAAAGAACTATTCCGTGTTACCAAAAGAGTAACTAAAAACCTGAACAAGGTCATAGACCGAAATTACTATCCTATTAAGGAAGCAGAAAATTCTAACATGCGTCACAGACCCATAGGCTTGGGCGTACAAGGGTTAGCAGATGCATTTATCTTGCTTAGACTACCTTTTACAAGTGATGAGGCAAGAAAGCTCAATCAGGAGATCTTTGAAACGCTGTACTTCGCTGCCGTAACAGCATCTATGGAAGCGTCTAAAGAAGAGGGACCCTATACTACCTTCAAGGGATCTCCTATTTCCGAAGGGAAGTTTCAGCACAACCTCTGGGGAATTAAGGACGAGGAATTATCCGGCCGTTGGGACTGGGACAAACTTCGTAAAAATGTAAAAAAACACGGAGTTCGAAATTCCCTTTTGGTAGCCCCTATGCCTACTGCTTCTACCTCACAGATCCTGGGGAATAATGAGTGTTTTGAACCTTATACCTCCAATATTTATACGAGAAGGGTGCTTTCCGGTGAATTTATAGTGGTAAACAAACACCTGCTGGAAGACCTTGTTGAATTAGGCTTGTGGAATGAAAATTTAAAGCAAGAATTGATGCGGGCCAACGGTTCTGTACAGAATATCAAGGGAATCCCGGAAGACATTAAGGAGTTGTATAAAACAGTCTGGGAGTTGAGCATGAAAGACATCATTGACATGTCTAGACAGCGGGGGTATTTTATAGACCAGAGCCAGTCATTGAACTTGTTTATGGAGAATGCCAATTACTCTAAACTTACTTCCATGCATTTCTACGCCTGGAAAAGCGGTTTAAAAACGGGCATGTACTATCTCAGGACCAAAGCGGCTGTAGATGCCATTAAATTTACCCTGGACAACACAAAGAAAAAAGAAGTTCCGGTAAGTATTGCGGCTGAAGCTGAGGTAATGGCGGCAACAACACCAGATCCGAAGGCTGCTGAAGCACTACAGGTACAAACAACGCCTGTTCAAAAGGAAGAAGCAGATGTAACCCCCTTGTCACCGGAAGAAATGAAAGCTTTAATAGCCCAGGCTAAAGCCGGTGAAGCAGATGACGATTGTCTGATGTGTGGATCTTAAGATATAATGCACTGAATGATAAATGAACGAAACCAACTTATGTCTTAGGTAAAGACTAGTGTTTATTAAAAGATGCCTCGGAAACGCTGATCCCCAATAATAGCGTATATCCGGGGTATTTTGTTTTATGTAAAAATTGAATGAGGGAAGTTTATTTATCAAAATAAGGCTTTATGGCCTTGTGAGATATCACCATGAGGGCGATATAAATAAGAAGAAGTAGGAAGTAATAATCCATGCCCGTAAAGTGAATACCTTTTCATATATACGCATCAAAAGTTATTTTTGGATGAGGAGATTGTAAAAGAATAGCCAATTTTATACACATCATTTGGTTATAGGCTGGCCAAAAGTAAGTAAGTTATGATCCGGATCCAGAATTGAAAACTCCTTTTGACCCCAAGGTTTTTCTTCTAAATATCCATTGGGATGAATGCGAATATTATTATCCAAAAAGGATTTATAAACTAGATCAATATTAGTTGTTCGTATATATACTTGCCCGTAATTCTCTTTTGGTTTTAGTTCTTCAAACCTAAAAAGATGAATTTCAATTTGATCTTTTTGTATCATCAAATAATCATCGTATTCTGTATTTCCAACCACTTTAAATCCCAATTTGTTTATGTAGTAATCATAGGTAACTTTTTTGCTACGCATAGGTAATTTTGGGTTTATAGAAGTGAGCATGCTATATGTTTAGTTATTGTTATGCATTGTTGGCTGGGGCTGTAACTTTTTATATGTCTATTCAGGGCTTTGGATCAACCAATTTATAGGCTTGGATCACGGCCTCTTCTCCGGGAATTCCGGCCATGGAATTTCCGTGCTCCATCCCAAGGATTCCTGTAAAACCTTTGGTATTAATAAATTTCAGGACATTTTGGTAATTTATTTCACCGGTGGTAGGTTCATTTCTCCCGGGGTTGTCTCCTAATTGAAAATAGGCGATCTCATCCCAGCATGCTTCTATGTTGGGAATTAAATTGCCTTCCTGTATTTGTTGATGGTAGATGTCGAACAAAATTTTACAGGAGGGGGATGCCACAGCTTTACAGATCTCATAGGCTTGCGGACTTTCCGTTAAGAACAGACCCGGATGGTTCCTAAAATTTAGCGGTTCAAGAACCATGACCAGTCCATGTGGCTCCAGAATAGCTGCCGCTTGTTTCAATGATTCAACTACATGGACGGTTTGATATCCCATTCCAAGTTTAAGATCTCTATGGCCGGGTACTACCGTCATCCATTTTGCTCCTACTCTTTTAGCAACCTCCACGGCCTTTCTTATATATTCCAGGAATTCTGCTCGTTTTTCTTTGTTGCCCGATGCCAGATTGGGGGAATCCCAATAGATCTTGTGTGCAACAAATACTCCCATTTCCAGACTCCTATCTTTCATGACCTTTGCCATAGCCACTTGCATATCTACAGGCCTATCCATCATTCCGTTGTCCTCAAAAGCGGCAAAGCCCTGATCTGCCATAAAGTTGAGTTGGGCAATAGGGTCGTCCCCGGCACTTTCACGGAACATGCCAATATGCGGAGCATATTTTAATTGAAAATGGTATTTAGGTTTTTCTTTAGGGATCTGACCAAAGACAGAAAACCCTGTCATGGACAGGGTGCTGGTGGCCAATGCCGATTTTAAAATAAAACTTCTTCTTTTCAAAGGCTTAAATTAAAGGGACCAATCCTTACCTCCGGTAAGTTCGTTAAGGTCCCCACATCCTATATATTCCCCTGGTACTGGTAGGTATGCCAACACATTTTCCCCTACATATTCAGAGGTTTTATATCCCCAGATAGTCATATCGCGCAAATTCTTAGTAAAAGAGTATCTCATGACCTCGTCAGGGACAGCGTCATTTTCTCCCTTGGCAGCGGCCGAAGTATTTTTGATCATCAGTTCCATATTTTCAATTTCCTCTTCTTCTGTTACTTGCAAGGCTGCTGCCAGAACGGGTTCCAGGTCTTCAGAAGTTAATTCCTCGGATTTCTCCTTTCCGGATTCCGTTAGGGCCTTTTTAATGAACTTATTAAGAGACAATTTTGTCATATCCTGCATAATCTCTTCCACGATCTCATTTGTAAATCTATCAATGAATACATGAACATTGACTTCAGAAGCAGAAGGGGTATCTGTTTTTGGTAGAATGATATCTACCAGCTTAATAAGAACATTTCCTTCTTCTTTCGTAAAAAAGTCGGGGGTCCAGTCTTCCGTTTTTACTTCATTACATCCCTGGACAAGCGATAATAATGTAGGGGTGGCTATCGTATAACCCAGTGCCAATCCCATATTTTTTAATGCTATTCTTCTATCCATTACAGTAGTCCTTTTTTAAGTTGTTCAGCGGCATGGTTGGCAGCGCGGGCCGTAAATGCCATATAGGTCAATGATGGGTTTACGCAAGCAGCGGAGGTCATAAAGGCACCATCGGTGACATATACATTCTTTACTGCATGAACCTGGTTATATCCGTTGAGCACGGATGTTTTAGGGTCGCGTCCCATTCTGGCTGTCCCCATTTCGTGAATCCCCAAACCAAGGGCTCCTGGTCTGTCAAAGGTCTCAACATCTCTTAATCCTGCTTTTGTAAGCATTTCATAGGCCTGTTCTTTCATATCTTCCCGCATCTTCCACTCATTTTCCTTAAACTCGGCATCGAAGGTAACTGTTGGCAGACCCCAACCATCTAATTTGTCATAATCTAAGGTCATCCTGTTGTCCTCGTACGGAAGAACTTCACCAAAACCACTCATTCCGAAGGTCCAACCTCCTGGCTTAAGGATAGCCTCTTTCAGGTCTTTTCCATGAGACAATTCCGAAACTACATCTTCCCAGTTACCCCGGCTTCCACTGCCCTGATAACCATAACCTCGTTTAAAAGCTTTTGTATTAGAATTTCCGCCTATATTACGGAAGCGTGGCACATAGATACCGTTGGGCTTTCTTCCTTTATAAAACTTATCCTCATACCCATCATATTTTCCGGCAGCACCAACCCCCAGATGATGATCCATTATATTCCTTCCCAGCTGATCCGAGTCATTGCCCATACCATTTGGGAATCGGTCAGACTTAGATTGCATTAGTATGGATGAAGAGGCGATTGCAGAAGCACATAGGAATATTACCCTGGCCTTAAATTCAAAAGTCTCTTTAGTAACCCTATCAATAACCTTTACCCCGCTTGCCTTTTTTGTGTCCGGATCATACATTACCTCATGCACTATTGAATCCGGTCTCAGGGTCATATTTCCCGTGGCCTCGGCAGCAGGAAGGGTTGAGGAGTTACTACTGAAATAGGCACCAAAAGGACACCCTCTGATACACCTGTTCCTAAACTGACATTTTGATCTGCCGTCTCCTTCAAATTTTTTAGAACTATTAATATGAGCAACACGCCCGGCGGTAATTACCCGGCCACCAAAATTCTCGGCTACCTTCTCCCGAACATGTTGTTCTATGCAATTGAGCTCCATCATAGGTTCGAAAACACTATCCGGCAATTGTGGAAGACCTAAGGTTTCTCCAGATATCCCAACGTATGTTTCAACTTTGGTATACCAGGGCGCAATATCTTTATATCTAACCGGCCAGTCTACGGCTATTCCTTCTTTTTTGTTGGCTTCGAAGTCCAGATCGCTCCAGCGATAGCTATGACGGCCCCATAGTAAAGACCTTCCGCCAACGTGGTATCCACGCATCCAGTCGAATCGTTTTGTTTCATTGTACGGATGTTCCAGATCATTGACGAACCAAAAATTATGTGGTGATCGTACAGTATAGCCTGTACGAGCTTGTTTGAATTGCTTTGCCGCTTCTTCTTTGGGTAATTCCCCATTATTGGGAAAGTCCCAGGTATCCATATTCGCGGTAGGATAATCCTCGCGGTGCTTTACCATTCTTCCGCGTTCCAGCACAAGTGTTTTAAGACCATTTTCGCAGAGCTCCTTGGCGGCCCAGCCCCCACTAATACCTGTGCCAACAACAATGGCATCGTACGAATCTTGCTCTTCATTGTAATAAAATTTACTCATGTAAGTATATTGTTTGTCGGCTAAATGTATTAATTATAAAATTAATTTTCTACATTTAAACGGCCTAATTCTTACCGAATCCCTTCTAAACTTTAGCTTTTTTTAGATTATAAAAATAAAGTGTCAATTTTTAATACAGATATACTATTTTCCATATTCAAAGAAATAAGAACAAATAGACTATTTAAAAAATATTAATATGAAAAGAAGAAATTTTGTAAAGAATTCAACCGCAGCTGGAATAGGTCTGTCCGTTTTGGGGATCTACAGCTGCAGACAAGCTAAAAAAGAAGGAACCGATGAAACAGGAATGGAAGACATGGAGGAGGTTATGGAACCCTTTTTTAAATTATCTCTTGCCCAATGGTCTGTACATAGGATGATAAGGAATGGTGAAATGGACCCTTATGCATTTGCTTCCAAGGCAAAGGAATGGGGCTTTACCGGGCTCGAATACGTTAGTCAACTATACGATAAAGAATTAAAAGAAAGTAATTATAGCGCCGAAGCAATGGCTGCCTTTGTAGATAAGTCGAATGCAGAAGCTGAGAAACACGAGATGCAAAACGTGCTGATCATGATAGATGGGCAAGGAGACCTTGCGACTTCAGATGCTGAAGCACGGAAAAAGGCTGCGGAGAACCATTTTAAATGGGTAGATGCCGCCAAGGCCATGGGTTGCCATGCTATTAGAGTTAACCTGGCAGGAAGTACGGAACCTGAGGCCTGGATCCCTAATTCTGTAGATGGTCTAAGCCAATTAGCTGCCTATGCCAAAGAGAAGAATATAAATATACTGGTAGAAAATCACGGAGGCCTGTCATCTAATGCAGCTATGCTCACAGAAGTGATGACCAAAGTTGGAATGGATAATTGTGGCACCTTACCAGATTTCGGAAATTTCTGTATCCGCAGGAACGATCCTGCAGATTCTTCCAAAGGATGTGCCGAAATCTATGATGCGTATAAAGGAGTGGAGGAACTTATGCCCTTTGCAATGGCTGTTAGTGCTAAGAGCCACAATTTTGATGAAGAAGGAAATGAAACCGATATAGATTATACCCAAATGTTGCAAATTGTAAAAGATGCGGGGTATACGGGATTTATTGGCGTTGAATACGAAGGAGATGAGTTAGGAGAGGCAGAAGGAATCATGGCGACAAAAGCCCTGATGCTAAAGTCTGCGGCTGAAATTACTTAAAGTAGAAACACAACTATGGAAGAATTCTTTAATGAGCTCTTTGATTATAACTTTTTTTGTAACAAGCAACTTATAGAAGCCTGTACACAATTAGATAAAGTGCCTGAGAAAAGCACTAAACTTTTTAGCCATATCCTAAATGCACATCATATATGGAATGCGAGGATCGCAGGTACTCCTGCTACCCTTGCTGTGTGGCAGGAGCATGCTGTAAAGAGCTGGGAAGATATCCATTATGAGAATCAGCGTACCACCTTTGAGATCATTACCGGTACTGATGACTATGAGGAAAGAATTGACTATGAAAATTCTGAGGGTCGCCTTTTCATAAACACTAAACAAGATATGTTATTCCATATCATCAATCATTCAACACATCACAGGGCACAGATCCTGGCAGACTTTAGGGATCATGGAATAGAACCGATCTCGCTCGACTATGTTTTTTACAAACGCTAATTAATTAAACAAGACAGCATGAACTCAAAAATTAAAATACAGTTGTCCTTTATGATGTTCCTAGAATTTTTTATTTGGGGAGGATGGTTTGTTACCCTGGGCACATTTTTAGGAGATAACCTAAAAGCAAGTGGAGGGGAAATAGCCATGGCCTTTTCAACACAATCCTGGGGGGCTATCATTGCTCCATTTGTGATAGGACTAATTGCCGACCGCTATTTTAATGCAGAAAGAATTCTTGGGGTTTTACATCTCGTAGGTGCTGTACTTATGTATCAAATGTATAATTCGGTAGATTTCACAGGATTCTATCCCTATGTACTTGGGTATATGATCATTTATATGCCAACACTGGCTTTAGTGAATTCTATCTCTTTTAATCAAATGAAAGATCCGGCGAAGGAGTTTGCATTAGTCCGTGTTTTTGGAACCATAGGATGGATCGTTGCCGGACTTATTATTAGCTATGTCTTCCTTTGGGATTCTTCGGAAGCCAGGGGCGAAGGGATGCTAAAGAATACCTTTTTAATGGTAGCAATTGCCTCGGCAGTATTGGGTCTTTTTAGTTTTACTTTACCCAAAACACCACCCACAGCTGTTAAGGAAGAGAAAGTTAGTATTTCTACCATATTGGGGTTAGATGCACTTAAATTACTAAAAGACAGAAACTTTTTGATCTTCTTTATATCGTCTGTTCTCATTTGTATTCCACTGGCTTTTTACTACCAAAATGCCAACCCGTTCTTATCGGAAATAGGGATGACCAATCCTACTGGAAAAATGACCATAGGTCAGGCTTCAGAGGTCTTGTTTATGTTGTTACTCCCCTTCTTTTTTAAACGATTTGGTTTTAAGTTAACCATCATTGCCGGGATGCTGGCCTGGACAGTTAGGTATCTGCTTTTTGCCTACGGTAATGCAGGCGACCTGGCCTTTATGCTGATCCTTGGAATAGCTTTGCATGGGATATGCTATGATTTCTTCTTTGTATCAGGACAGATCTATACAGATTCTAAAGCAGGTGAAAAATTTAAAAGTGCGGCACAGGGCCTAATTACACTGGCCACTTATGGTTTTGGTATGCTCATAGGTTTTTGGGTAGCAGGAAAGATCTCAGATATGTACCTCGTTTCAGAAAATGTGCACGACTGGGTCAATATTTGGACCTTCCCTGCCATTTTTGCCTTTGTAGTAATGCTGCTTTTTGCTATCTTTTTCAAAAATGAAGTAATAGAATATAAAAAATAAAAAGACAAGAATGCCAAAAAAAATAAGACTAGGAATATTAGGTGGTGGAGGCGATTCCCTTATTGGGGTGTTGCACCGGGTTGCCTCTTTTATAAATGATAACTACGCAATTACAGGTGCCGTTTTTAATGCCAACTATGACGAAAACATTGCGTTTGCCAAAGAAATTGACGTTCCAACAGATCGGATCTACAAAGATTTTGACACCTTGGTAGAAGAGGAATTAAAACTTCCCAAGGATAAACGTATACAGGTATGTGCCATTCTTACACCTAATTTCCTTCACTTTCCAATGGCAAAGAAGCTTTTAGACAATGGCTTTCATGTTATTTGTGAGAAACCCATGACTACCACTTATGAGGAAGCCAAAATACTCAGGGAGGCCCATAAAAAGGCCGGTACTGTCTTTGCTGTTACCCATACGTATACCGGCTATCCCATGGTACGACAAATGCGGGAAATGATTAAGGCCGGAGAATTAGGAAGGATCCATAAAGTAGATGCCCGCTACTATCAGGGGTGGATAAACCCGATCATTCATGATAAAGCAAAGCGTTCTACCGTGTGGCGATTAGATCCCAAGAAAGCCGGGATAAGCTCCTGTATGGGAGATATAGGGGTACACGCTTTTAACCTGGTTGAGTATACTACCGGTTTAAAGATAAAGTCCTTACTATGCGATTTTAATTATCTCTATTCGGACAACCAAATGGATGTAGACGGCACAGCATTGATACGCATGGGCGACCATGTAAAAGGGGTCATTAGAGCCAGTCAGGTAGCTACGGGAGAAGAGAATGGTCTGGCTATTCGTATTTACGGCGAGAAATTTGGTCTGCTATGGGAGCAGGAAAATCCCAATTACATCTATAAGATCAGTGATACCGAAGCTATGCAGGTATATAAACCAGGGCATGCTTATAACTCTAAATTATCACTGGAAGGCACTAAACTTCCACCCGGGCATCCTGAGGGGATCTTTGACTCTATGGCCAATATTTATTTAGGTGTGGCTAAGGCTATCCGTGGGGAAGCTTACAATGATGGGGAATTCCCTACTATGACAGATGGCGTACGCGGACTCAATTTTATTGAAGCTACTGTTGCCTCGCATAAAGGGGGTAATGTCTGGATAAAATTAGACTAGTCTTAGGAAGTTTATTTCCGTTCAAAGACCTTTTCGAACACCTCGCATACAATGATCATGCTTTCACGCGGCACCCTGCCATAGGTCTCTAATTCCCTTGTGTAATAGTCCCAATGGGTCTTTTTCCAATAATCCAGAGATTTATCTCCTTCCCCTTCTAACTTGGCATAAGATCCACGAATGCTAAAAAAGGGTTTTAATTTAACGGCAACAGTGCGTACTATACATTTGGCATTTCCGTTCCAATCTGTAATGATGGTGAAATCACCAATTTTCGGTAATGGTTCTTTTCTGTATTGCAAGCCTAATAAAGAATGTGAAGTAGCTCTTTTAATTCCTTTTAGAACCAATTTGAGACAGGTATTGGCATCTTTTTCATTATCACAAAAATGGGTTACCGACGGATCTTCGGCAAATGCGTATTCCAGATGCTTGTCTAAAAAATCGCCCCATAAGTTTCTTGCTGATGCATTTTTCATAATCTAGTAGGTTAAGAGAAAGTTCCTTTTTTAAATTGAGACACGGCATGGTTTGCCGCTCTGGCTGTAAAGGCCATATAGGTTAGTGACGGATTTACACAACTGGCAGAGGTCATAAAAGCACCGTCTGTAATATAGATATTAGGAACCGCATGTACCTGGTTGTCCTTATTGACCACTGACGTACGAGGATTCCAACCCATCCTTGCTCCCCCCATCTCGTGTATCCCAAGTCCGGGTCCTGTTTCATTCTCATAGGTTGTAATGTTCCTGAATCCTGCAGCTTCAAACATTAGAACAATTTGACGTAGTATGTCTTCCCGCATTTTGTATTCATTGTCTTTAAATTCAACATCAAAATCAAGTTGAGGTAGGCCCCATTGATCTATTTCAGTTTTGCTAAGGGTTACTCTGTTATCTTCATATGGGAGCATTTCTCCAAATCCGGTGACACCTATTTGCCAGGGACCTGGTTTCAGAATATTCTCCTTTAGTTCTTTACCATACTGCATTTCAGCCACAGAAACTGCCCAGTCTCCACGGCTGGCTCCTCCCTGGTAGCCAAAGCCACGCAGGTATTCTCTTTTTCTGGTATTATTGTCCAGATTAACAAACCTGGGGATATAAAAACCATTGGGTCTTCTGCCTTTGTAAAATTTATCCAGGTATCCTTCAACAGAAGCGGTTGCTCCTAATTGGTAGTGATGGTCCATGATATTTCTACCTACCTGGTCATAATCATTCCCGATCCCATTCGGGAAGCGTTCTGATTTAGATTGTAGCAAGATGCCGACACTGGCCATGGCGGAGGCACACAAGAAGATCACCTTTGCATAGAACTCAAATCTTTCATGTGTTTCCGTATCAATGATCCGTACTCCGGTAGCTTTTTTGGTGGTATCATCATAGATCACTTCGTAAACTATGGAGTTAGGTCTCAGTGTTAAATTACCGGTGCGTTCTGCGGCTGGCAGGGTAGAAGAATTACTACTAAAGTATCCTCCGAAAGGGCAGCCTCGCCAACAACGATTTCTGTACTGACAGGCTGTTCTGCCTTCAACTTGTGCATTGGTATCTGTGATATGGGCTACACGTCCTATAGTTAAAACACGATCGTCATCAAATTTTTCAGCCATCGCTGTCTTAAGGTCTTCTTCCGGACAAGTTAGGTCCATTGGGGGTTGAAACTGCCCATCCGGTAATTGCTTTAGGCCCAATTTTTCTCCGCTAACTCCAATATAGGTTTCCACTTTATCATACCAGGGGGCGAGGTCCGGATAGCGCACCGGCCAATCTACAGCAATCCCTTCTTTGAGGTTTGCCTCAAAATCAATATCGCTCCAACGATAACTCTGTCTTCCCCAGGTAAGAGATCGGCCGCCTACCTGATAGCCGCGTATCCAATCGAATCGCTTGGTTTCCTGATATGGATGTTCAAGATCGTTTACAAAAAAGTGTTTTACGTCTTCTTTTGGAGCCCAACCAACACGAGATTGTTTGGGATAATTCTTTCTTTCCTCCCTACTAAGTTCATTGTTATTGGGTAGGTCCCAGGGGTCCATATTCATAGTAGGATAGTCCTCACCATGCTTTACCATCCTGCCTCTCTCCAGTACTAATGTTTTTAAACCACCCTCACATAACTCCTTGGCAGCCCATCCTCCGGTGATCCCGGTACCAACCACAATGGCATCAAAGTGCTTTTCCACAATGACCTGTGTATTCTTCATTTAATTCTGTGGTATTTCCTATATTTATGACATTCCCAAAAGGGGTGGTCCTGGTTCATTCTATCTAATAAATATAGGACTTAATTCTGAAAGGGACTAAATTGACTATTTCAATAATTCCGTAATACTTTCTCCATGAAAACAATAAAAGGACCCGCGGTTTTCCTAGCACAGTTTGTAGATAGCAAGGCACCCTTCAACTCTCTGGACGGCATGTGCAAATGGGCGGCCGACCTGGGATATAAAGGTATTCAGATCCCTACCTGGGAACATTTTTTAATAGATCTGGACAAGGCTGCTGATAGCCAGGACTATTGCGATGAACTAAAGGGGAAGATCAATTCGTACGGCTTAGAGATCACAGAGCTTTCTACCCATTTACAGGGACAGTTAGTGGCAGTACACCCGGCATATGATCTTATGTTCGATAATTTTGCGCCAGACCGCGTGAAGAACAATCCTAAAGCACGTACAGAATGGGCTATTGATGTTGTAAAGAAGGCCGGGACGGCTAGCAGACGACTTGGAATAAAGGCCCATGCAACCTTTTCCGGGGCCTTATTATGGCATACCTGGCACCCATGGCCTCAACGCCCCCCGGGTTTGGTAGAGATGGGGTTTCAGGAATTAGCCAAACGATGGCTTCCTATTCTGGATCATTATGATAAGGAAGGGGTAGATGTCTGTTATGAGATCCATCCTGGAGAAGACCTTCATGATGGTGATACTTTTGAACGATTTCTGGAAGCAACAGGGAATCATAAACGAGTGAATATCCTATATGATCCCAGTCATTTTGTATTGCAACAATTAGATTATATAACCTA
>NZ_CAMYKH010000003.1 GCF_947258935.1 uncultured Muriicola sp. | reverse complement strand
GAAAGATTTTGTTAACTTATGGTCCCTTCTTTTTAATAGGGATTTCAGGATCAAACATTAAAATACTATACAATGACATCAGACGCTGCAACTCCTGAAGAGTATATAAGAAACTTACCAGAAGACAGGAAAAGTGCTATTTCCTCTCTCAGAAAAACCATCCTGGCTAATCTGCCAAAAGGATTTGAAGAGGTTATGAGCTACGGAATGATCGGGTACGTGGTGCCACATAGTATATATCCCGATGGATATCATTGCAGTCCGGAACTTCCCCTGCCTTTTATGAATATAGCTTCGCAAAAAAACTTTGTGGCTCTCTATCATTCTGGTATCTATGCAGATAAATCCCTGCATGATTGGTTTGTTTCCGAATACCCAAAGCATGTGAAAACCAAGTTAGATATGGGAAAGAGCTGTGTCCGATTTAAAAAGGTAGAACTAATTCCTTATGATCTACTTGGTGACCTATGCACTAAAATGACCGTTGATCAATGGATCGAATTATACGAACGCAACATTAAAAAGAGATAAATGAAAAACAGGGTAACTGGTTTAGGCGGGTTTTTCTTTAAAACAAAGAATCCCGACAAGGTAAAAGATTGGTACAAAACACATTTGGGCTTGAATACGGACCAGTATGGCTGTACTTTTTGGTGGAAAGACAAGAAGGGAAATGATTGCTCAACACAATGGAGTCCTTTTAAGGAAGATACCACCTATTTTAAACCCAGCGAAAAGCAATTCATGATGAATTTTAGGGTGGAAAATCTTACGGAATTACTGGCAGCTTTAAAGAAAGAAGGTGTTACTATCATTGGGAAAATGGAGGAGTATGATTATGGAAAATTCGGATGGATACTAGACCCCGAAGGCAACAAAATAGAACTATGGGAACCTGTTGATAAAGCATTTCTTTGAGTTAAAATTTATTGCTACATTTAATCATCAATTAACCAACAAATAAGTAGACATGTCAGAAGAAGATAAAGATTTTGGCGATAAGGCTAAAGAAGCCTTTGACGATGCCAAGGAATCAGCTAAAAAAGCCGCTGGAGAGGCAAAAGAAGCGGCAGGAGAATTTAAGGAAGGTGCTAAAAAGACCGCAGACGAGTTTCGTGAAGGATTAAAGAATGCAGGGGGTGATAACAAAAAGATCCTGGCGGGTATACTCGGGATTCTATTTGGATCTCTTGGAGTTCACAAATTTATACTGGGTTATAACAAGGAAGGGATCATACTATTGGCAATTACCTTGTTGGGGTACGCTACCACCTGTATTGTTGTGGGGGCTTTCTTTTTCTGGATCCCCGGACTTATCGGACTTATTGAAGGTATCATTTACCTAACTAAATCTGATGAAGAATTCTACAACACCTATCAGGTAGGGAAAAAACCCTGGTTCTGATCATAGAATAAAGTCAGGTTTTAACCATCTGGCTTTTTTTATTTAATTTAATATCGTAATATTGCAATATATAAATGTATTATGGGTCTAACCAAAACAGAAATCTTCAATACTTCCCAGAATGAACTAGCTACTATCTTCAAAGTGCTGGGGCATCCGGGTAGAATTGCCATATTGCAATACATAAGTACACAGAATGCCTGTATATGCAATGATATTGTTGAGGAGATCGGATTAGCACAACCTACCATTTCACAGCACCTGAAAGAATTAAAAAGTGTAGGTCTCATTGAAGGCGAAATTGAAGGTAAAAAGGTTTGTTATTGTATTGCGCTAGACCGATGGAAAGAGATACAGGCCCTTCTGAACTCCTTCTTTAATGAAACAAAAATCAACTGTTGTTAAAATCAGATACAATGAAAACAAAAGAATTCTTAACCTTATTGAATGAACAGGCTACCAAGGCCCTGATATTCGAATTTAAGCCGGGACAACGGGTAGGTGCCAATTATCATATTACTGAAGTAAAAAATACTTCAATAAATTCTGTTGACTGTGGCGGAAGTGCAGACGCATGGAATGAAACCGTAGTTCAGCTTTGGGAAAACCCGGGAGAAAAAACCAAAACTGAATATTTGAGCTCAGCCAAAGCACTATCCATATTAGATAAGGTGAATTCTATGCGACCTATGGATCCTGAGGCCACTATTCGATTTGAATATGGCAATGAGAGCTTTCATACAGCTCAACTATATGTAAATGAAACACAAACAAGGGAGAGTGCGCTCTTAATTTCCTTAGGTGTACAACCAACGGCATGTAAGGCTGAAGAACTTTGTGGTGTAATAGTAGATAAAACTCAGGAAGTAGCCGGATGTTGTAGCCCTGATACTGGTTGTTGTTAACCGAGACTCTATGGATATAAGATCTATGCAACCAGAAGACTGGCCTGCAGTTTCCCTTATCTACAAAGAAGGCATAGCCACTGGTTTCGCTACCTTTGAGAAGGAAATTCCTGCCTACGAAATTTGGGATAAAGCTCATATAAAACAATGCCGTTTGATAGCATGTGAAGATACTATCATAACGGGATGGGCTGCCCTCTCTCCTGTTTCCAGCAGATGTGTGTATGGAGGAGTTGCAGAGGTTAGTGTGTATGTCAGCAAAGATCACAGAGGCAAAGGAATAGGGAAAAGTTTGTTGCGTTCTTTGATCGATGCCAGCGAAAAAGCAGGGTATTGGACCATACAAGCAGGTATCTTCCCGGAGAACAAAGCCAGCGCAATAATCCATGAGCAATGTGGTTTTAGATTAATAGGGCGCCGTGAACGTGTAGGCAATTTAGATGGAGTATGGAAAGATAATTTGATCTTTGAAAGACGAAGTACTTCTGTAGGAATAGATTAGAACAAAAATAAAATTACCAATGACAAGAAAAAATATACTGGTTCTCTGTACCGGAAATTCCTGCCGAAGTCAGATGGCACACGGCTATTTAAAAACCCTATTAAAGGAAAAGGCACAGGTGTATAGTGCAGGGATCGAAACCCACGGATTGAACCCGGGGGCAGTTGCCATCATGAAAGAAGATGGGATTGATATTTCCGATCACACCTCCAACAACGTTGATGAATATTCTGGTATCCCCTGGGACTTTATCATCACGGTCTGCGATCATGCCAAAGAGAATTGCCCTTATATTCCTTCAAATACTGCTAAACGGCTTCACCACAATTTCTTCGATCCTTCTAAAGTAAAAGGCAGCAGGGAAGAAATTCATATCGCTTTCCTCAAAGCCAGAAATGAGATCAAAGGGTATTGTGAGGACTTTGCGGAAAGGGAATTTTCCTAATCGGCACCGTTATTCTCAGTCAACTTTCGTTCCAATTCAGCCTGGAACTCTTCCATAACAGGTTTTACGGTACTCTCAGGGAGATCGGCAATTTTAATATACATAAGCCCATCTACCGAATTGTTAAACAGGGGATCTACATTAAAAGCCACCACTTTAGCATTTTGCTTGATGTACTTTTTAATAAGTACAGGTAATCGCAGACTTCCAGGTTCTACTTCTTCTATGAGTCGGTCAAATTTATTCAGATCCGCTTCGGTTTCATCAAATACGAACTCCTTATCAGCATCTTTTAACTTCACCTTAAACTCCTTTTTTGGGTGAATGTATTGTGCCACATATGGATCCCAGTATTTCGACTTCATAAATAATAAGATATTTATGCTCGGGATGTCTCAAGGTAGTATGCACTATTCCCTTCCACAACAGGAAGAGTGGCATAGGTTTTTGTTGGTATTCTTTAACTATATAGGCGCGCCCCATTTCTATGGATTGCGTCATCATACTATAGAGCTCCGGTTCAAAACCAAAAAGGTCCTGAAGGTAAAAACCGTCAATGCCGTGTTCTTTAAATATTTGAGACCCCATCCCCATGCGATAGGCCCCAACGATAACCTTGTCTTGATCATCCCATAAAAATAGATGGTGGTAATAATCATCAAATCTGTCCAGATCGATGGCCTTGTTGGTACCTTCCCCAATGGCTCGAAAGGTTATTTCTCGTTGTCTTCCAATTTCATTGAGTATAAAGGGCATGTCCTTTTTTTGTGCCAGGAAAACTTCATAATTCTTGCTTTGCAACAACCTGCAGTCCTTCTCACGCAGTTTTTCTATCTCTCCTTGAATGACCTCTGTCCTAACAGCTGTAGCAATCTTCCTTGGAGCTTTAGGGATCTTTAAACTCCCTGGAATCTGATCTATTAAACGCTCTTTTTCATAGGCATTGGCAAGAATGTAGGTCTTTCTTCGAAGAAGATCCGTAAACTCATCAAGAGTTTCATGTTCTGTCTGTGCGGCCAAAGAAATAGGTTGACCTATTCGAACCTTTATAGCCCTGTTTCGCTGGGTGGTTAATTCTGAAGGGAGCTTTGCTGTTCTAAAGATGTCGTTGATCTTAGACAAACGATAGAATAACTGGCTATTCTTTGCGTGAAAATATATGGGAACCACAGGCACTTCTGCCTTTCGTATTAATTTTAGGGCTGCTTCTTCCCAGGGTTTATCTACAATAAGCTTCCCATCCTTGTAGGTAGATACTTCCCCAGCAGGAAAGATCCCGAGCGGATGTCCATCACGCAAATGTTGTATTGCACTTTTAAATCCGGCTATACTACTTTTTGCATCTTTATGATCTTCAAAAGGGTTCACAGGCAAAATAAAAGGGGCCAAGGGCTCTACCCTATGCAATAAAAAGTTGGCGATGATCTTAAAGTCTTCCCGGTGCTGTAGTAATAATTTTAGCAACAAGATACCGTCTATGCCTCCCAGGGGATGATTACTAATAGTAATAAAAGCTCCTTCTTTTGGAAGTCTTTTAATATCCTCTTCCGGAATTTCGAAATCGATCTCATAGTGCTCCAGAATGGCATCCAGAAATGGCTTGGCCTCCAGATGCTTGTGTTTTTCATAAAAGGCATTCATGGAAGACAGCTTAGTGATCTTCATCAGCGTCCAGCCCATAAAGGTTCCGAAAAACCCGTACCGCTCAAGATTAATGGCTTTTGCTACTTCTTTGGCCGTTACTAAACCCATAATTCAATTTACAATTTCCGAGGTAAAGATAGGAAAATAGGCCTTGGTGTTATGTTATTAACTTTAAGAATTACAACTGACTGATGCTTACTTTACTACTAATTGAACGGTCTCTTTTCCCCGTTGTTCCAGCAGCACTTCCTTTCCATTTTGAAGAGAATCTATAGACTTCGCATCAAAATGCCTAATGGTATAAAGAGATACTCCTTCGTGATACACCACTTTAAATTTACCTTTTAAATGGTCTAATAATTCTTCCAAACGACCAAATTTATTGTCCACGCATACAGAAAAACTAATTGCCGAATTCTGTATCAGATCTACCTTCATTTTGTAATCATGAAGTAGTTTAAAGAGATCGCTGATACTGTCTTCCACAATAAATGAGAAATCTAAAGAGGAAAGCTTCATCAGCACCTGATTCTTTTTTACTATAAAACAGGGGATCTTTGGATCAATACCCTCTCCTTTACCCACCATGGTCCCTGGATTCTTTGGGTGCAAGAACGATTTAACAAGCAAGGGGATCTCCTTCCTTTGGAGGGGCTGCAAGGTCTTTGGATGAATTACAGAGGCTCCATAAAATGCGAGTTCAATGGCTTCAAGGTAGGATATCTTGTTGAGCAATTGAGATTCCGTAAAATACCTGGGATCTGCATTTAATACTCCCGGTACATCTTTCCAAATGGTAACCGATTGGGCATTGAGACAAAAAGCCAGGATAGCTGCCGTATAATCAGAACCTTCTCTTCCCAGGGTTGTTGTGAAGTTATTTTCATCGCTCCCAATGAACCCCTGACTCACATATAATTTTCCCTTTTCCAATCCCTGAGCAAGGCGTTCCTGCGTTTTTTCCCATTGAACATCCACATCGCGGTAGTTGTTATTGGTCTTGATAAAATTTCGAATATCGAGCCAGGTATTGCGGATGCCCACCTCATTCAGATATGCACTGAGGATAGTAGTGGAAAGCAATTCCCCGTAGCTTACCACCTGGTCATATACAAAATTGTATTTGGGCGATTTGTTCCATGCCAGGAATCCCTTTACCTCCTCAAATAGAGATTGTACATCCTTGTAAATTGTATGCTTAGGCGAATCGAAGAGATCATTAAGGATCTTCAAATGATAGTCCATTACCTCTTGTAGGGATGCCGGCAACATGGTCTTATCCTGAAAATATGCATTGACAACGCCTTCCATGGCATTTGTGGTTTTCCCCATGGCCGAAATAACCAGAAAGGTATCCTCATACCCAACCTCTTGTAACAGTTTAACCAGATTCTTTAGTCCATCGGCATCCTTCACAGATGCTCCTCCAAATTTGAAGATCCTCATAAGTTCTTAATAAAGTTTAGAATTCCTTGTTCATCTAATTGCACTACATCCCAGTCTCGCATTACCTTCGCCCCTTTTCGCTCATAGAAAGATATAGCAGGTTCATTCCAGTCCAATACCTCCCAGCTGATCCGTTTTGCTTTGATCTCGTAACCATACTGTACCACCTTGGCAAGTAAAGCAGTACCCAGACCACTTCCACGCATTTGCTCTGTTACAATAAGGTCTTCCAAATGGAGCACCGGACCTTTCCAGGTAGAATACCGAGGATAGACCAGGGCCATCCCCCCAATTTCCCCATTTATTTCACCTACAAAACAACTAAAGAGAGGTGCTTCCCCAAATCCATCCCTTACCAAATCCTCTGCAGTTACATCTACTGCATTCGATTCCTTTTCAAATTTTGCAAGTTCTTTTATAAGGTCCAAAACCTGAGGCATGTCCTCTGCCATGGCATCTCGGATGGTATTTTTCATAATTGTTACAAATAAAACACAAAGTTATAAATTTATAAAACGAAAGCCTGTCGAAAACGTTTTAGTTTCACAAAATGTTCGATATTTGTATATATATAACACAAGCCCCCTAATGGACAAAAAGAATACTACTCTTGGAGAATTTATCATCGAAAACCAGTCCTCTTTTCAGTATTCTTCCGGTGAGCTTTCTAAGTTGATCAACGCTATCCGTCTGGCAGCCAAAGTAGTAAACCACGAAGTAAACAAAGCTGGGTTGATAGACATTCTCGGCGGCGTGGGCGACACAAATATACAAGGAGAAGATCAGCAGAAGTTAGACGTTCTGGCCAATGACAAGTTTATTCAGACCTTAAAGAACAGAGAGATCGTCTGTGGAATTGCCTCTGAAGAGGAAGACGACTTTATCAGTGTTAACAGCAATGATGAAAATCACCAAAACAAATATATTGTACTCATAGATCCCTTAGATGGCTCTTCAAATATTGATGTGAATGTGTCTGTAGGCACCATTTTTTCTATTTACAGACGGGTTACACCCATAGGCACTCCTGTGACTCTCGAAGATTTTTTACAACCGGGAATAAATCAAGTGGCGGCAGGGTACATCGTTTACGGAACCTCCACTATGTTGGTCTATACAACCGGGGACGGAGTCAACGGATTTACGTTAAATCCGGCCATTGGTACTTTTTACCTCTCTCATCCCAATATGGAATTCCCGGAAACCGGGAACATCTATTCTGTGAATGAAGGAAATTACATTCATTTCCCTCAAGGGGTTAAGGATTATATTAAATATTGCCAACTAGAAGAAGAGGACAGACCGTATACCTCAAGGTATATTGGTTCATTGGTGTCCGATTTTCACAGGAATATGATCAAGGGCGGTATCTATATGTATCCCAAAAGCAGTGTAGCCTCTAACGGAAAATTACGTCTGCTCTATGAATGTAACCCCATGGCATTTCTGGCAGAGCAAGCCAATGGAAAAGCCAGTAATGGATATAAAAGAATCATGGAGATTCAACCCACTGAGCTTCATGAGCGGGTTCCCTTCTTTTGTGGAAGCAGGAAGATGGTGGAAAAAGCCGAAGAATTTATGGCTGCTAAAGCCTAATTGCAAATTACTATACCAGGTAGTAATTAATCTTTCTTGCGTTTCATAACGTATAGGTAGTCTTCAAAATCGAATTTTCCTCTGAACAAGATAATAGACCTTTTTATGATTTTTTCTGCCTTAGCCGGTGAATATCCCAGGGCCAATGCATATTTCTTTATCATTCTATATTCATCTTCATCAATATCATGATCCGCATAGATGATCTTAAAAAGATCATAAATGCGCTCTAAACGCTCTTCCGACTCGTAAGGGGCTTCAATAGGATATTTATTCTCCTTCTTCATCACCTCCCTGTATTCAGCACCGGAAATATCTAATTTTACGGCGAAGCGATCGATCACTTTCTGCTCTGCAGGATTAATTTCCCCATCTATCGCTGCCAAGGAAGCTATGGCAGCAAAGTGGGCCAAATTTTTTCGTTTTTCACTGTGTCCGTATAAATCTAAAATGGGCATATTACAATAAATTCTATCATACAAAGATACTTTTTTTGGAAGGGATTATTTCAATAAAACATTCATTATTTTTAAAATAATCTCCCATCAAATATTTCTGGTATTCCTTTTATTTCTTGCTACAAGTCGTTATGATCCTTCAAAAGTATTACATGGTTTTTGTACCTTCGTTTTGCTATGAAACTCCTGCTTTTAACTCCAACCCTTTATGGGATCATTTCGCATTGCAGCATATAAATCCGGACATATGATAGATGACCATATTGATACAAAAAGCATTCTATAATGACCCAGGACGAGCTTTTCTATATTGCAGAACAATGGTTCCGGGAACAGGGATGGAAACCGTTTCCTTTCCAGAAGAAAACCTGGAAGGCATTTTTAGCAGGAAAAAATGGTCTTCTTAATGCCCCCACCGGGAGTGGTAAAACCTATGCCTTGTGGTTTCCTATTGTTCTGAACTATATTAATCAGAATTCATCATATAAAACATCTCATTCAAAGGGGTTAAAAGCAATTTGGATCACTCCCCTGCGCGCATTATCTCAGGAGATCAGACAGTCTGCTGAACGAATAATAAAAGACCTGGATCTTCCCCTAACTGTTGGGATCAGAACAGGAGATACTTCTACCAAGGAACGCGCCCAACAGCGTAAGACAATGCCCGATCTGCTGATCACTACTCCGGAAAGCCTGCAATTGTTGTTGGCCACCAAAGGGTATGACAAGATGTTCAAAAAATGTAATGCTGTGGTAGTAGATGAATGGCACGAACTATTGGGCACCAAACGAGGCGTACAAATGGAATTGGCACTTTCCAGGATCAAAACGCTATCGAGCAATTTACGGATCTGGGGGATATCGGCAACCATAGGAAACCTGGAAGAAGCCAGGCAAGTATTGCTTGGCCCAGAGAGTAAGGCATTTCAAAATTCAATCCTGATCCGGGCTGCATTGAATAAAAAAATTCATGTGATCAGCATTATCCCCGAGCATATAGAAACCTTTCCGTGGAGAGGACATTTGGGACTGCGCCTTTTGGACAGGGTGATCCCCATTATAAAAAAAAGTAAGACCACCCTGCTCTTTACCAATACCCGGAGCCAATGTGAGATCTGGTTCCAAAAGATACTGGAAAAATACCCTGAGATGGCAGGTGAAATGGCCATGCATCATGGCAGCATTAATAAGGACACCCGTATTTGGGTAGAGGAAGCCATCAGGAATGAAAAATTAAAAGCGGTGGTGTGTACCTCCAGTCTCGATCTGGGGGTCGACTTTGCTCCGGTGGAAACTGTAATACAGATAGGAGGCCCAAAAGGGGTGGCCAGGTTTATGCAACGAGCAGGGCGCAGTGGCCATAGACCCGGAAAAGAGAGCGTTATCTATTTCTTGCCAACCCATGCCATTGAATTAGTAGAGGCATCGGCACTGCAACAGGCTGTTATAAAACAGGCAGTTGAAGACAGAATGCCCTATCTCAATAGCTTTGATGTACTGGTTCAGTACCTAACTACCCTGGCAGTTTCAGACGGATTTATCCCTTCAGAGATCTACCAAGAAGTTAAAAGCAGTTTTTGCTATCAGGGAATGACCGAAGACAAATGGCGATGGCTGTTAAACTTTATCGTCCTGGGAAGTCAGAGTCTACAAACCTATGATGAATATAAAAAAGTAGAAATTGCCGATGATGGCAGATTTGTTGTTCAAAACAGAGGAGTGGCAATGCGCCATAGATTTCAAATAGGAACAATCGTTGGCGATGCCAACCTCACTGTTCGGTACCAAAAAGGTGGGTATATAGGATCTATTGAAGAATCCTTTATTTCCAAGTTAACACCGGGCGATGTATTTACATTTGCCGGAAGGAACCTGGAATTTATCAGGATCAAAGAGATGCAGGCCCTGGTGCGTAATTCCTCAAAAAAGACGAGTAAAGTGCCGAGCTGGATGGGTGGCCGACTCACCTTATCAGCCCAAATGTCGCAATTGCTCAGAGAAGAATTGTATTCCGCAAGGCTACATTCAGACCAACAATCAGATTCCATTCGTGCCCTAGCTCCAATCTTTGAAAGACAACAAAAAGAAAGCATAGTCCCCGGTCCGGATGAGTTACTTATTGAAACCTTTAAGAGCAGTGACGGATTCCATCATATCATTTATCCTTTCGAAGGAAGATTTGTTCATGAAGCAATGGGCAGTTTATTGGGATACCGCATAAGTCTTCTTTCTCCCATTACTTTCTCCCTGGCTTTTAACGACTATGGATTCGAGCTTTTGTCCGATAAAGAAATAGACATCCAGGCTGTTATTGACAATGACCTCTTTACTACTTCTTATATGTTTGAGGATCTTCAAAATAGCCTGAATTCCACTGAAATGGCCCGTAGAAAATTCAGGGATATTGCAGTTATAAGCGGTATGGTCTTTACCGGGTACCCAGATAAAGGTGTAAAAATGAAACACCTGCAGAGCAGTTCCCAATTGCTATTCGATGTATTCAGGGATTACGAACCAGATAACCTGCTTTTTCTTCAGGCATTTCGTGAGACCTTTGAACACCAATTGGAAGAGGGTCGTTTACGACTGGCCCTGGAAAGGATAGGCAGGCAAGAGATCGTTTGGAAAGCGTGCAAAAATCCAACACCATTTTCATTCCCAATCATCACAGATAGACTGCGGGAAAAGCTCTCCAGCGAAAAGTTGGCAGACAGAATAAAACGAATGACAGCCCTATTAATAAAATGATGTATTCACAGATCGGCATTTACTATCTTTGATCTTATGACCTCCCAGCGTATCCTTATTGCCGAACAACACCTGGTATTGAACCCCTCGGGAGTAGTATTCTGGGAAGAGGAAGAGGTTTTGCTGATCAGTGATGTTCATTTAGGAAAAGTGACGCATTTCAGAAAATATGGAGCAGCCGTCCCTCAAGAGGTGATCCTAAAAAATTTCGAAGTTTTACAAGACTCCCTCTCACTTTACAAACCCAAAACGATCTGTTTTTTGGGCGATCTCTTTCATTCCAGCCTTAACAAGGAGTGGCAATTATTTGAAACCTGGGTCCTGAAAACTCCTGCAAAAATTCTGCTGATAGCCGGGAACCATGATATTATTTCCCCAGTCAAATATGAGAACTTAGGTATCTCACTGGTAGCAGAGCTTATATGGGGACCTTTTTTGTTGACTCATTATCCGGAAGAAAGAGCTGGCCTATTCAACCTTTCCGGACATATACATCCCGCTATTAGATTAAGTGGAAAGGGAAGACAATCTTTACGCCTGCCCTGTTTCTTTAAGAACAAACATCAAATGATCCTGCCGGCATTTGGTGCCTTCACAGGAACACATGTGCTAAAAAAGAAGGGGGCAGACGAAGTATATGCCATTGCAGATGCCATGGTCATAAAAATTTAACCGGCCATTGCCAGACCACTGTTCTCGCCTTATCTTTGCACAAAATTAGCAGGTGACAAAAAGCACCATCCCACCATTGTACAAACAGTCTCCCCAACTGCGGAAACTAGGGGGAGCTATATCCCAATCCCAAAAAATCACACATCTCAAAGGACTTGTAGGTTCGGCACAATCCTTTGTGTTGGCAGAAGTTTTCAAAAGTTCCGATCACCCTTTTTTGTGGATCCTGCGAGATAAGGAAGAAGCTGCGTATTACCTCAACGATCTTGAACAGCTGATAGGAGGGCAAGATGTCCTTTTCTATCCGGCGAGTTACCGCAGACCTTATCAGATTGAAGAAACCGACAACGCCAATGTACTCCTCAGGGCTGAGGTTCTGAACCGTATCAATTCCAGAAAAAAACCAGCCGTCATCGTCACGTATCCCGATGCTCTGTTCGAAAAGGTGGTGACCAGGAAAGAGTTGGATAAAAATACCCAGAAGATCAAAATTGGAGACATTCTCTCCTTAGATTTCCTAAACGAAGTATTGTTCGAATACCAGTTTCACAGAGTAGATTTTGTAACAGAACCAGGTGAATTTGCGGTTCGTGGGGGGATAGTAGATGTCTTTTCCTTCTCCAATGATGAGCCCTATAGAATCGAATTTTTCGGGGATGAAATAGATAGCATCCGGACCTTTGATGTAGAAACTCAACTTTCGACAATGCAGGTAAAAAAGATCACCATCATCCCTAATGTGGAGAATAAATTTATGAAAGAATCCAGGGTGAGCTTTCTGAAGTATATCAATCCCAACACCGTTCTATTTGTAAACGACCCGGACGTACTTCACCAGCGTATTACATCCTTTTTCAAAAAAGCCAATGAGGCCTTTGCTGATCTTAGTACGGACATAAAACACGCCAAGCCCAAGGAATTATTTATCAATAGCTCCCTGCTCGAAGCAGAACTGGAACAATTTGCCATGGTCACCTTTCAAGGAAAGACGACCGCCAATGAAGCTGCGGTGATCTCCTTCAATACCAAACCTCAGCCTATCTTCAATAAAAAATTCGACCTCCTTTTAGCCAATCTGAATGATAATGAAGCTAAGGGATACCAGAATTATCTCTTTTGCTCATCCGAAGAACAGGCAAAAAGATTCCATGATATTTTTGACGAGATAGGAAAGACGGTGCATTATCAAACACTAGTGGTGCCCATTCACGATGGCTTTATCGATGATGACATTAAGGTAGCTTGTTATACAGATCACCAGATCTTTGAACGCTATCATAAGTTTCAGATCAAGAACGGGTATGCTAAAAAGCAGGCCATTACCCTGAAAGAATTGAATAAACTCTCCACGGGCGATTATGTAACCCATATAGATCATGGAATAGGGAAGTTTGGAGGTCTGCAGAAAATAGAAGTAGAAGGCAAAAAACAGGAGGCCATTAAATTGATGTATGGGGAACGAGACATCCTTTATGTAAGCATACATTCCCTGCATAAGATCTCCAAATACAATGGGAAAGATGGTGTGGCACCAAAAATATACAAACTGGGCTCTGCTGCATGGAAAAAATTAAAACAAAAAACCAAGTCGAGGGTCAAGAAGATCGCATTCGATCTGATTAATGTATATGCCAAAAGGCGGTTAGATAAAGGTCATGCCTATGCGCCAGATAGTTACTTGCAACACGAATTGGAAGCTTCCTTTATTTACGAGGACACACCAGACCAGATCACGGCCACCCAGGATATTAAGCGCGACATGGAAAAAGACAGGCCCATGGACAGGCTAATCTGTGGCGATGTTGGGTTTGGTAAAACAGAAGTTGCCATCAGGGCAGCTTTTAAGGCGGTGGATGATGGGAAACAGGTTGCCGTACTTGTACCTACTACCATTCTTGCTTTTCAGCATTATCGCACCTTTAAGGAGCGTCTTTCAGATATGCCGGTGAGCGTAGATTATCTGAATCGGTTTCGCACAGCAAAAGAGAAAAAAGAGACCCTCGCAAATCTGGAATCCGGGAAAGTAGACATCATTATTGGCACCCATCAATTGGTGAACAAAAATGTGGTCTTTAAGGACCTCGGTCTCCTTATTGTGGATGAAGAACAGAAATTTGGAGTGGCTGTAAAGGATAAATTAAAATCGATCAAGGAGAATGTAGATGTGCTAACGCTTACCGCCACACCCATTCCCAGAACACTACAGTTTAGTCTTATGGCTGCGCGAGACCTTTCAGTCATTACCACCCCTCCCCCTAACCGTTATCCTATAGAAAGTAATGTAATACGTTTGGATGAGGCCACGATCAGAGATGCCATCTCTTATGAGATTCAACGTGGAGGGCAAGTGTTTTTTATCCATAATCGTATTCAGAATATTAAAGAGGTGGCCGGACTTTTACAACGCCTGGTACCCGATGCCAAAATACGGATAGGTCACGGGCAGATGGAAGGAAAAAGACTGGAGAACCTTATGCTTGGTTTTATGAATGGCGATTTTGATGTTCTTGTCTCTACTACTATTGTTGAAAGTGGGCTCGATGTTCCCAATGCGAATACCATCTTTATAAATAATGCAAATAATTTTGGATTAAGTGATCTCCATCAGATGAGGGGCCGTGTAGGCAGAAGTAATAAAAAGGCGTTTTGTTATTTTATTACCCCTCCCTTCGATTCAATGACAACAGAAGCCAGAAAGCGCATACAGGCGCTGGAACAATTCACGGAATTAGGAAGTGGTTTTAATATAGCCATGAAAGACCTTGAAATAAGAGGTGCCGGAGATCTGCTTGGGGGAGAACAAAGCGGATTTATTAATGAGATCGGTTTTGAGACCTACCAGAAGATCCTGGCAGAAGCCATTGAGGAATTAAAGGAGAATGAATTTAAAGATCTTTATGAACCTGAGGATGGCTCAGAAAAGGTCTATGTGAAAGAGACACAGATCGATTCAGATTTTGAACTATTGTTCCCGGATAACTATGTCAATAATATAACAGAACGCCTAAACCTCTACACCGAATTAAACGGAATAACGAACGAAGAGGACCTACAAAAGTACCAGGCTCATTTAAAGGATAGGTTTGGCCCATTACCCGAAACCGTGAAAGATCTTTTAAATTCGGTAAGGATCAAATGGACAGCCAGTAGTATTGGTCTGGAAAAGGTTGTGATGAAAAAAGGGAAACTATTGGGATACTTTGTAGCCGACCAACATTCAAGTTTCTATCAGAGTACGGCCTTTACCAAGGTCCTTCAGTATGTTCAAGCTCATCCAGCCTCCTGCAAGATCAAGGAAAAACAAACCCGTAACGGACTGAGACTCTTGTTGGTGTTTGAAAAAATTTATTCTACTTCTACTGCACTTGAAATGCTCCAACCTCTGGCTGGCCAACTTCAAACCAAAACTCAGGCTACTCCTTAAGGTGAGTAGTTAATTGCGTGTTTTACAATGTCTTAAGATCCTTGATGGTCTTAAAAGCAATATCTACCTGTTCATCATTGACAATGATGGTAAATTCATTTGTTGTGGAAATAACCTCGTATAGTACGATCCCTTCCCACGCCAGGCGTTGGAAAATAAAATAATAAATACCGGGAACGGAGACATTCTCAGCAGGGAGTTTTACTGTAATGGAAGAGAGGTTAGAGGCTTTTTGGGTGCACTTCTCACCCTTAAATAATGATTCTACAACATCGTCAAGGCTATCACTTACCACAATATTTAATTCATTGACGCCTCTTGAAGAGGTATAAAAGACCTCCTTGTTCTTTGTGACTTCCTTTAAAAGTTGTGTTTGATTTTCAAGGATAGTGTCTGAGACCAAGAATGTAAAATCTGTTAGTGAGGAACGTACCGTAATTTCACCAATATTCTTTAACACTTTAATGATCCTGTGTGTAGCACGGAATTCCAGGTCGTCCGAAAGCCGTTTTAAAGCCATAACAATAGCTCCGTTACGGACATCCTTCCCTAATTCAAGTTCTATTTCGGGCTTTATGAGTCGGGATAAAGAAGTAAGATTTATGATTCCTTGTGCTAATGCACTTTGTAAAAATGGCTTTTTCTTTATGTAATGCTCCACAACGGAAGAAATGGTCTTCATTCTTTTTCTTTCAAAAATAACAATATGTTATAAATAAAACAATATTTAATACGGAGAGAAGGCTTCTTTAAGATGCTCTATTTTATATCCCGAGGGTTGCCCCAGGATCGTAATAATATCAAAGCGTACATCAACATCCAGATCGTTTTCCTGAACATAGTGATCTGCAGCCATGATAAGCAGCCCTATTTTTTTTCGATTTACGGAAGCAGTGATGGGTTGCAGGTGATCAGAACGCCTGTACTTTACCTCCACCACTGCCAGAATACTCCCTTTTTGGGCAATAATGTCGATTTCCGCTTTTAAATATCTGTAATTCCTCCTAAGGACCTTATATCCCTTCTTTAAGAGTAGTTCCGCAGCCAGTTCCTCCCCCTTTTTTCCAAAATCATTGTGTGATGCCATAGTGCACAAAAAATTAACAAATTAGCGCATTTCATCGAAAAATGAGGTCAGTAACCGCCTATTTTGGCTCATAGATTGTACATTAGGTCTCCGGATATCGAAAATTTCTGGATTTCCATACTAAGCGAATGGATTAAGCGTTAAGAATTTGCCCCTACGCACATGAACGTTCTTAAAGCCTAATAATTGACTATGGAATACTTCGTTAATTGTAACACCTCTACATTAGCGCTATACACAACACCCCTGGATAAAGTCAGGGCCGCGCATTTGTACAGAAGACTTGGGTTTAGTGCCTCAGTACAGACTATTGATACGGCCGTAGGCCAAAATGCCGGAACGTTGGTAGACGCTCTAATAAATGAAGCTTTAACCATGCCTCCTCTTGCGGCTCCCGCCTGGGCAGACTGGAATAACAGCAATTATCCGGCAGACGATGATCTGGCTCGCCAAATCAGAAGAGCTCAGCAGGAAGAATGGGCCGTCGCCTATACCAATGGCTTGTTGACCAATAATCTTAGAGACAGGTTGAGTTTCTTTTGGAGCAATCATTTTGTCACCGAACTAGATGTGTATGACTGTAACAGTTTCTTGTACTACTACACCAACTGTCTGCAGAGAAACGCTATTGGCAACTTTAAGACCTTTGTGAGTGAAATTGGTTTAACCTCCGCCATGCTCTATTATTTGGATGGTGTTTACAATAACGGTAACAACCCTAACGAGAATTACGCACGGGAACTTTATGAACTTTTCTCTCTTGGAGAAGGGAACGGGTATACAGAACAAGATATTATTGAAACGGCCAAAGCCTTAACAGGTTATGTTGAACGCGGCGAATTAGGCTGTGAACAGGTTACTTTTGATCCCACCAGATTCGATGCCGGACCAAAAACCATTTTGGGACAAACCGGAAATTGGAACTATGACGATGTTATAGACATTCTTTTTCAGGAACGTCCCAATGAAATCGCCAGATTTATTTGCCAAAAATTATATGAGTTCTTTGTTCACCCGGATTCTGATGACGATGCCGGTAATGCGCAAAACATTATTACCCTATTGGCTAACACCATGGTGGCCAACAATTTTGAAATTGCACCTGTACTTTCTCAATTGTTTAAGAGTCAGCATTTCTTTGATGATGAGGCCATTGGCGTTATCATTAAAAGTCCGTTCGATATTTATCTTAACCTCATCAATGAAACCAATTTTGCATATAATGATAATACTATACTCAATGTCATAGATACTACGAGAATGCTCAGTCAGGAATTGTTCGATCCTGTAGACGTTGCCGGATGGCAGCGAGACCGTACCTGGATCAATACCAACTTTATTATTGGTAGATGGTTAACCGTGGAAGTATTTCTTGAGATCTTTTTCCAGGGGAATCCTGAACAATTCAGAACCCTGGCTATGGATGCAGTAGGAATGGCAGATAGTAACACCAGTAATCCAGAGACCGTGGTACGGGCACTGGTAAATAAATTTACACCTATTGGACTGCTTACTGCTCAGGATTTCGAAAATGCCATGTCGGTCTTTAAGATCGAAGATGTCCCTGAAGAGTATTACGGATCGGACTATATCCCTGGTGGATTAGGCCTTTGGATGCTTTCGGTTAGTCCGGAAGTTCCGCAGCAAGTATTTCTTCTGCTAATGCATTTGTCTAGACAACCTGAGTTTCAACTTAAATAATACCTACAGTTATGTGCAATAATCATATCCCTATTAATATAAAGAATCAAAACGGTCACGACGAGGAACACAAGTTCTGGAGTAGACGTTCATTCCTGCAAGCCCTCGGTATTGCCGGATCCGGATCTATGATGCTGGGAAGCAATATGCTTACCGCCTCAGCTCCTTCACCCCTTACAGCGGCCATTGCTAATGCAGATACAGATAACATCCTTATTCTTATCAGGCTTTCTGGTGGTAACGACGGATTAAGTACTGTGGTCCCTATTGAGCAATACGATCTGTATGCCAATGCCAGGCCTAATATCTATATTCCCGAAAGTAAGGTGCTAAAGCTTACAGACGAATTTGGAGTACCTTCTTATATGAATGCCCTGGAACCTATGTGGGGCGAAGGTCAGTTTAAGGCCGTCCATGGCGTTGGATATGAAAATCAGAGTCTTTCGCATTTTACAGGATCAGACATCTATGCAAATACAGATCTTACCACCACAGGATTTTCAGGTTTGAATACCGGGTGGATGGGACGTTATTTTGAAAATATTTACCCAGATTATCTGGTGAATCCACCAGCGTCACCTGCTGCTATTCAGATAGGCAACTTTGGTAGTTTAGTTTTTCAGGGCGAAGAGACCAATTACGCCTTTGTAACTTCTAACATTGATCAATTGGAAGAGATCGCCGAGACCGGAGTGCAATACAGTTTGGATCCTGCCCTCTTTAATGATTGTATGTATGGAGATCAGTTAAGATTCCTGAGAGGGGTAGCGAATACTACCTATGAATACTCCGGACTTATTCATGAAGCGTATGAAAGAGGTCAAAACCAGGTACAATACCAGGATAATGGCTTTGCCAGACAATTAGCGCTGCTTGCTAGATTGATAAAAGGAAATCTGGGAACCAAAGTATATATGATCTCCATGGGAGGTTTTGATACACACGGAAACCAGCCTTTGGCACACGAGCGACTTATGTCTAACTTGTCTATTGCCATCAACAATTTTTACGAGGATATTGCTTTTACGCAACAAGATGATAAGGTATTGAGTATGACCTTCTCCGAATTTGGTAGAAGGATCTTTGAGAACGGTTCTAATGGTACCGATCACGGAAAAGCAGCTCCTACCCTTTTCTTTGGCTCAGGCTTAAATGGAAGTGCCTTTGTTGGAGATCATCCTTCATTGGAGAATCCGAACGGAAGAGGAAATCTTGAATACACCATGGACTTTAGGGATCTATATGCCACTGTCCTGGCAGAATGGTTATGTGTACCTATTCCTCTTGTGGAACAACACTTATTAGATCATCCGTACGCTCCTGTGAATCTAGGATTTAATTGTAGTGGTGTTGAATTTCCGGATATTGCGTATAGCGATGAGCCGTTTATACCACCGAATCCCATGGATCCTAATGCTGAAGATCCTAGTGAAGAAATGTTGAACGCTATTGTTCACAAACCATTCTATCCAACACAACAAACACCGCATATATATCTTGAAATGCCATTTAGTGCACATGTAGATATTCAACTCTACAATATTCTGGGTCAGAATGTGGGGACCATTTACAATGAAATGATGTTTGAAGGGTCTGTAGAGATCAACATCCGTGAACGAATGCCAAGTCATTTGTCCACCGGAAAATACATCTACCGTATCCAGGTGCAGGATAAAAAAATGTCTAAATCCGTAATGGTGGCATAAGCTGCCCCTACTTTGCTATAGCAACCCTCGTATTTCCGGTTCAAGAATCAAACTTTGCGCCTGGACATACGAGGGTTTTCTTTTTTCTTCTCCTCAGGGGAAGGGGCATTAAAAAATGGTTATTTTTGTGCCCTAATCAAAGAGCTTGATGGCAGCAGCATCCCAAAAATTTGCCCGATACACTATTACGGCGGCGCTTCCTTATACCAATGGTCCTATCCATATAGGCCATTTGGCCGGGGTCTATGTCCCGGCGGATATTTATGCCCGTTACCTGCGGTTGATTGGCAAGGAAGTAGCATTTGTTTGTGGCAGTGATGAGCACGGTGTTGCTATCCCAATGAAGGCCAAAAAGGAAGGAGTCTCCCCCAAAGTACTGATCGATAAATACCACGGGATCATTAAACAATCCTTTCAGGACTTTGGGATCACTTTTGACAATTATTCCCGTACCTCAGCCGAAATTCATCATCAAACAGCCAGCGATTTCTTTGTAAAGTTGTACAAGCAAGGCGATTTTATTGAGGAGACCACCGCCCAGCTATACGATGAACAAGAAGGGCAATTCCTGGCAGATCGTTTTGTGACCGGTACCTGCCCCAAGTGTGGAAATGAAGAAGCCTACGGCGACCAATGTGAAAATTGTGGCTCTTCTTTAAATGCCACAGATCTGATCAATCCAAAGTCTACCCTGTCTGGCGCAGTTCCCACTTTAAAAGAGACCAAACACTGGTTCTTACCTCTGGACCGCTACGAAGATTTTCTTAAACAGTGGATCCTGGTAGATCATAAATCGGATTGGAAACCCAACGTATACGGGCAATGCAAATCATGGATAGATGATGGACTAAAACCAAGAGCGGTGACGCGCGATCTAGACTGGGGGATCCCTGTTCCAGTAAAGGGAGGTGAAGGGAAAGTTTTATATGTCTGGTTCGATGCGCCTATTGGATATATATCCTCAACCAAAGAATGGGCACAACGAGAAGGAAAGGACTGGAAACCTTACTGGCAATCCAAGGATACCAAATTGGTCCATTTTATAGGGAAAGACAATATTGTTTTTCACTGTATCATCTTTCCCAGCATGCTAAAAGCCCACGGAGATTTCATTCTCCCCGAGAATGTCCCCGCCAATGAATTTTTAAATCTTGAAGGACAAAAACTGTCTACCTCAAAGAATTGGGCCGTTTGGTTGCATGAATATTTAGAAGCCTTTCCGGATGCTCAGGATGTACTCAGATATACCCTTACCGCTAATGCTCCGGAGACCAAGGATAACGATTTTACCTGGGCCGATTTTCAGGCGCGTAATAACAACGAACTGGTTGCTATCTTCGGGAATTTTATCAATCGTGTTGTAGTGCTTTCCCAAAAATATTATAATGGCGTCGTACCTGTGACCGGGAAACTTACCCAGGCAGATAATGATGCCTTAAAGGCCATGCAAAACTTTCCAGCCTCTATTACTGATTCTATTGAACGCTACCGCTTCAGGGAAGCCGGACAAGAACTAATGAACCTGGCCAGATTAGGGAACAAATACCTGGCAGATGAGGAGCCCTGGAAAGTGATCAAGGAAGATGAGGCAAGGGTGGCTACAATTATGAATACCGCCCTGCAACTGGCTACGGCCCTGGCGATCCTTAGTGAACCCTTTCTGCCGTTTACCTCTGCAAAACTTAAGAAAATGCTCTTATTAGAGAACTGCAAACCTTCTTTAGGATGGGAGAGCATTGCGATCCAATCATCGTTACTTCCCTCCGGACATGTATTGGGGAAATCAGAATTGTTATTCCGCAAGATCGAAGATGAGGAGATCACCGCTCAACTCGAAAAATTAAAAGCCACTAAAAAAGCCAACGAATCTGAAAATAAAAATGTTATGCCTCAAAAAGAAACGATCAGTTTTGAAGAATTCTCTAAAATGGATATGCGTGTAGGGACCATCCTGGAAGCGGAAAAAATGCCTAAGACTAAGAAACTGATGGTCCTCAAAGTAGATACCGGCATAGATGTAAGAACTATTGTATCCGGGATCGCCGAAAGTTTTACTCCTGAAGAGATCGTAGGTAAAAAAGTGACCGTATTGGTTAACCTGGCCCCAAGACCCCTGCGAGGCGTTGAAAGTCAGGGGATGATCCTTATGACCGAAAGTGAGGAAGGGAAACTGGTATTTCTAAATCCGGACAATTCTGAGGTGGACAATGGCGCCACTATCAGCTAGTGAAGGCGATGTATATAACCATAAAGTGAATTCAAATATTTTTGTTTTTTGTAAGTAGCCCATGCTAATACCCTTCGGTTGGCTCAGTAAGTATTTTTTCTGAAGGCGTCATCCTGATAAATGTTTATGACCCTTAGCGGGTTAATACTGATGAATGTCATTGAATTAAAATACATGTTTGTGTATTTTTATAGAAAACATAAGATATGTTGACTAAAAATATGGAAAAAGCCCTCAACGGACAAATACGTTTAGAGGCAGAATCTTCGCAGGTGTACCTATCTATGGCATCCTGGGCTGAGGTAAAAGGACTGGAAGGGATTTCTTTGTTTATGTACGGACATTCCGATGAGGAAAGAATGCATATGCTAAAACTGATTAAATACGTCAATGAACGAGGCGGACACGCCCATATCAGCGATCTTAAAGCACCTGATAAAGACTTCGGCAGCTTCCAGAAAATGTTTCAGGAACTCTACGAACATGAGATTTTTGTTTCAAAGAGCATCAATGAGCTGGTTCATGTATCTCTGGAAGAAAAGGATTATGCTACCCACAATTTCCTACAGTGGTATGTAGCTGAACAGATAGAGGAAGAAGCTCTGGCTAGAAATATATTGGACAAGATAAACCTTATTGGGAATGATAAAGGGGGATTATACCTGTTTGACAGGGATGTGCAGCAAATCACGGCAGGGAACGCTGACTCCAATACGACCGAGTAAGAAATAACAATCTATTTTCGCACCTACAGCAACCTTATGGGGGAAAAGAAAAAAGAAAAAAATAAGGCAAAAAAAGCACAGAAGGCTCTGATGCGGGCCCTTTCCTGCAAGGAATGTAAATCTAAGTGTTGCGACAAATACAAAAAGTGCAGATCTAAGCGCTGTAAACGCTGCCCCTGTATTGACGTGTTGAAAAAAGTGGCTTAAATTCTTACTTACTAGTGTCTTTGGGATACCAAAGATGGAGAAACAATGAGATCCTTGGCTGCTATATCCTTATCGCTAAGAGATCTTTGTGCATGAGTAGCGTAGAAGGACGCCTGCTTTTTATAACCCTTGCCATGTTTGGTTGCAATATCACAGCCCTGCTTATGTTCCAGATAAGATCTACTTTTAAAGAAAATATAGGTTTTGTAAGCTGTATAATTCTCTTGTTTTAAGTTATTTTCAAAATTGCGCTGATCTTTCCAATAATCCATTTCATCTTCTTCCAGGGCAAAATTGAGTGATTGTTCCAAAAGAGCATCTTCAATTGCCATACTGCGATAGAAACTGATCACAGACTCTCCTCCCTTCTCTTCCTGTGCGCGAAGGCCCCACGGAAGGCAGGTAATTAAAATGAGTAAGAGTGTTATACTACGTTTCATCAGTCCTTATTTACTACTCCGTTTTTTTCTAGGAAATTCGAAATAACTGGATATAAAAGATAGTAAAACATTTACGTTATTAATAGAAAAAGGGGCAAAATGCCCCCTTTATCGACCAGATGTTACCTTTTTATTGTTTCCCTAACATCAAAAGCTCATTACATTTGATCTCCGAGATAAATCGCTTTTCACCATCCTTGTTCTCATACGATCTGTGAATCAATTTACCCTCTACGGCAACTTCGCTTCCTTTGAAAAGGAACTTTTCCACCACATCTGCCAGTTTGCCCCATACGACAATATTGTGCCATTGGGTGTCCGTGACCTTCTCTCCTTTGGTGTTCCGGTAGGTCTCATTGGTCGCTATAGAAAATTTCGCGAGTTTACTACCACTGTCAAGATTTACTACTTCCGGGTCCTGCCCCAGGTTTCCAATCAACTGTACTTTGTTTTTAAGTGCATTCATGATTACTAAATTTTAAGGTTAAACAGTTAATACTATCGGTTGCTATATCCGACACGTCAAACATAGACTCATAAAAAGCAATAGTTGGTTGTTACTTGTTTATTTTCGTTTGTTATCGTTTGTAGTCGTTTGTATACGTATTAGAATATTCAAATGAGCATTTAATAAAGCGCCTATTGTTCCGCAGCATGGGTTTTCTTTTTATATTAGGGACTCTTTATAAAACTAGACCCTCACCATGAAAAAACTATGCACCCTTTTTATCTTTTTGATCAGTTTTATATGTGTACACGCGCAAACCGCTCAAGATATAGCAACCGCCATAGAAAAAGAGGCGAATGAGAATTCTCAACTCACCGTCCTGGCACATGAGCTAATGGATATTATTGGCCCCAGACTGGTGGGAACACCTCAAATGAAAAATGCACACGATTGGGCCGTGAAAACCTATGCCAAATGGGGTATTTCTGCAACAAATGAAACATGGGGAACGTGGCGCGGATGGGAACGCGGTATCACCCATATAGATATGATATCACCACGCGTAGTATCTCTAACTGGCAGACAACTGGCCTGGAGCCCCGGCACCTCATCTAAAGGAATTACTGCCGGACTAATAACCATCCCTACCCTGGCAGATTCCCTGGCCTTTAAAACCTGGGTGTCTAACGTTAAAGGAAAATTTGTACTTGTTTCCATGCCCCAACCCACAGGCCGACCAGATTATAACTGGGAAGAATTTGCTACCCCAGAGTCCTTTGAAAAAATGAAGAAGGAACGCGATGAACTCGAAAAGGCCTGGAGCCAAAAGATCAGAGCTACTGGCTATAGCAGCAGAACCATCAATGAGGCCCTCGAAGCAGCTGGTGCCTTGGGCATCATCCAATCTCGCTGGTCCAACGGCTTTGGAGCCAACAAGATCTTTAGTGCCAACACTAAAAAAATTCCGGTAGTGGACCTTTCCCTGGAAGACTACGGCATGCTCTACCGTATGGTGGAACACGGTGGCAACCCCGTTATAAAAGTAGTGGCAGAGTCTAAGGAATTAGGCAGGGTACCTACTTTTAACACAATTGCCACTATTCCGGGTACAGAATTCCCGGATGAGTACATTATCCTTTCTGCCCATTTTGATTCCTGGGACGGGGGAACCGGCGCTACAGATAATGGTACAGGCACCATCACCATGATGGAAACCGCACGTATCCTCAAAAAATTATACCCAAACCCAAAACGCACTATCATCATAGGATTGTGGGGTAGCGAAGAACAGGGCCTCAATGGTTCACGCGCTTTTGTAGAGGACCATCCGGAGGTTGTAGAAGGCCTGCAAGCCTTATTCAATCAGGATAATGGCACCGGAAGGGTAGTAAACCTGTCCGGACAAGGATTTTTAAATTCCTATGCCTATCTGGGCCGATGGATGGAAACGGTTCCCGAAAGCATTACCAAACATATAGAAACGACCTTTCCGGGAAATCCTGGTGGTGGTGGCTCGGACTATGCCTCCTTCGTGGCTGCCGGTGTTCCCGCATTTTCACTTAGCTCCCTGAGTTGGAGCTACAGAAACTATACCTGGCACACCAACCTGGATACCTATGACAAGATCGTTTTTGATGATGTTCGCAACAATGTGATCCTAACAGCTATACTCACCTATATGGCCAGTGAAGATCCGGAAAGAAGTTCCAGAGAAAAAGCAGTACTATCTATCAATCCAAGAACGGGTGAAAGACGCAACTGGCCTACTCCTAGATCGCCTACCCGGGAAGGAGGGAATTAAAACTAAACCATCATATTTATGAAACCAACCCAAAATAAATGGGATGAAAATACAGGGTGTAAATTCCGCCAGATGACTTTTGCTTCTGTAAAAGAATAGAGGTAACTCCCAAAAAAATATCCAATAACATAACTTTGTAAACACTTGCTATGAAACTTATTCAACTCCTGATCATTGGACTATTACTACTTCCTTCTTCTGTTGAAAGTCAGAGAAGAAAATCTCGAAACGCAGCTCCCATACCTGTGCTGGAAGACTCGCTGTTTCACGGCCTCCAATGGCGTAATATTGGGCCTTTTCGGGGTGGCCGAAGTGTAACTTCAACCGGGGTTGTGGGCCAGCCTATGACCTATTATATGGGCAGTACCGGAGGCGGTATCTGGAAAACAACCGATGATGGCATCACCTGGAAAAACGTCTCTGATGGCTTTCTAAAAACAGGGAGTGTAGGAGCGTTGGCAGTGTCTGAAAGCAACCCGAATATCGTTATTGCAGGCATGGGAGAACACGCTGCCAGAGGGGTTATGACCTCTATGGGAGATGGCGTATATAAATCTACCGATGCTGGCAAGACCTGGACCCATATGGGCCTGGATAACACAAGACATATTTCAGACATCGTGATTCACCCAACCAATCCGGATATCATCTTTGTCACCGCACAGGGTGCCCAGTATGGCCCTACGGAAGACCGTGGAATTTACCGTTCTAACAATGGTGGAACAAACTGGGAAAAGGTCCTCTATCTCGATACCACTACAGGGGCCGCATCCTTGTCAATGGACATGAAGAACCCTCTTATTTTATATGCCGCCATGTGGCAACACCGCCGTTATCCATGGACCATGGAATCTGGTGGCGCCATGTCTGGCCTCTTTAAATCTGCGGATGGAGGCACCACCTGGGACAAAATGAAGGAAGGGCTACCAAAGGAATTTGGTAAGGCAGGGATCTCTGTATCCAGAGCCAACCCGGAACGTGTGTTTGCAGTGATCGAAGCAGAAGGAGACAAAGGAGGCGTCTACCGCTCAGACGATGCGGGCAAAAAATGGGTGCAGATCAATAAGGACAGGGTAAATATTGCCCGTTCCTGGTACTATATGGAGATCTTCGCAGATCCCCAAAATGAAAATGTGGTCTATGTATTGAACGCCCCTGTGATGAAATCGATCGATGGGGGCAAGTCCTTTTCCGGCCTCTCTACGCCTCACGGGGATAACCACCATTTGTGGATCCACCCCAAGGACAATCAGAAAATGATCAACTCCAATGACGGAGGCGCCAATGTATCCAACAATGGAGGTGAAAGCTGGAGTACACAGACCATACAACCCACTGCGCAGTTCTACAGGGTCATTACAGACAATCAGGTTCCCTATAGGGTCTATGGAGGTCAGCAAGACAACTCGGCTATCTCTATCGCCAGCCGAACCAATGATCGGGGAATAGACTGGAAAGACTGGTATTCTGTTGCCGGTTGTGAAAGTGCTTACCTCGCCTTTGATCCGGATGATCCTAAAGTAATATATGGAGGATGCTATCAGGGCATTATTGAGAAATGGGTAAAGGCTTCCAGAGAAGGCAAATCTATTAAAGAATATCCGGAGCTAGCCCTTGGGAATGTCCCGGTCAACTTTAAATACCGCTATAATTGGAATGCCCCTATCATCAGTTCCCCACATGACAGGAGCACCATTTACCATGCAGGAAACGTCGTATTTAAGAGTACCGATGAAGGCCAAAGTTGGGAAGTCATTAGCCCGGATCTTACCCGGAATGACAAAAGCAAACAGGGCCCTGGTGGTGGGCCGTATACCAACGAAGCAGCCGGGGGAGAAAATTACAACACCCTCATGTACCTGGTAGAATCGCCGCACGAAGAAGGGGTGCTTTGGGCAGGCTCGGATGATGGCCTTGTACACCTTACCAAAGATGGAGGAGAGAACTGGGTAAATGCTACCCCTAAGGATCTGGGTGAAGGCATAGTAAATAGCATTGAAGTTTCTCCGCACGATCCTGCCACCGCCTATGTAGCGGTGATGCGTTATAAGACCATGGACCTTAAACCTTATATTTATAAAACCTCAGATTATGGCGAGACCTGGACCAAGATCGTGAATGGCATTACGGATCCACACACCTTTGTAAGGGTAGTTAGAGAAGATCCCAAGCGGCGAGGCTTGTTATATGCCGGTACCGAAACCGGACTTTATATCTCACTGAATGACGGACTGAACTGGCAACCTTTTCAACTCAATTTACCGGTGGTTCCTATCAATGATATGATCTTCCAGGACAATGACCTGGTAGTGGCAACGGCAGGAAGATCTTTCTGGATATTAGATGATGTTGGTGCCCTACAAAGTGCTCCAATGACTTCTGCAACGGTAGCAGTTGTACAACCTAAAAACACCTATTTACTTTTTGGCGGGAGCACAGAAAAACCGGTACCCGGCCTTGGTCAGAATCCAAAGCAAGGGGTAACAATAGATTATTATCTGGGACAAAAGCTGGATAGTACGGAGCTCACTCTGGAAGTGCTTCAAAATAATGAGGTAATTAGAACCTACTCTAGTAAAAAGCCTGAAGATTTTAGTTCCTGGCCGGGTGGGCCATCAAAACCTGAAATCTTACCGGCGAAGAAAGGGTACAACCGTTTTACCTGGGATTTCAGGAAGGACGATCTGCCTTCTGTAGACAAGGTTTTTGTCTATGGAAGTTACGAAGGCTCGCGGGTTGCCCCCGGCACCTATGGCATACGGCTTACTTTAGGGGAGGCGGTGTCTGAGACTACCGCCAATATCTTACCTAATCCGAAGGTAGCAGCCACGGCGGCCGAATATGCAGAGCAGCAAAAGGTCCTGGATCAAATTGCGTCTGCTATTACGAATATGCATGAGGCGGTAAACCAGATGCGGTCTGCCAAAAACCAGCTTACTGCCTATGAAAAACTGCTTAAGGACAATGCAGCTGCTGCGGACCTGGTAGCCAAAGGCAAGGAATTGCTGGAACGGATCAATACCTGGGAGGAAAACTTAATACAACCTAAGCAAAAGACCTTTCAGGATGTGATCAATTTCCACAACCAGTTAAATGCTGAGTTTATGAACCTGCGGGATTATGTAGATGCTGCAGAGCCTAAGGTTACAAAGGGTGCACAGGAACGCCTGGCAGATCTGCTGGGGCAATGGAACACTTTTGAACAAGAGAAAAATGATATTGTATCGTCAGGGATGAACGCGTATAATGCACTTTATAAGTCGTTGAACCTGCCTGCTATTATAATGGAGGAGTAATGGAAAACCATTGCCGCTGAACAGTGGGTTTCTCTTTATTCTCTATCTTAGTCTCTACGCAACGAAACCATACGCGAACACGGTACCTGCAATGTTAGACGACAGGGCAATCACGTTACCTTGTAAAGTCATCGTTAGGAGAATTGGCGAAAGACAAAAAGATGGAAAAGATTTTAATACAGTAATCAAAATCGGAGTTATGGCAAAAACGAAAACGAAAGAAACAGACGCGGATGTCTACGAGTTTATAAACTCATTTGCTAACTCAGAACAAAAGAAAAATGACAGTTACGAATTGATAAATATACTACAAGCCATTACGGGCGAAGAACCCAAAATGTGGGGACCGACAATTATCGGCTTCGGTAGTTATCATTACAAATACGAAAGCGGACACGAAGGCGATGCTCCCATTCTTGGATTCTCCCCGAGAAAGGCAGCCTTTTCGCTCTATATTTATTCTGACACAGAAAAAAGTAATTCAATCATAACTGACCTCGGAAAATTCAAAATGGGAAAAGCCTGTATTTATGCTAACAAACTTGCAGACATCAATATTCCAGTTCTCAAAGAACTTTGTATAGAGTCTATAAAATACATAAATGAACATAACGAGTGCTCTTGCAGGAAGAAATATAATAAATAAAGCTACACACAACAAGGGCTATAGTGCATGCCCTGCGGGACACGCCCCATAGCCCAACCGTTGTGCGCAAGCATTGAACTCCGCACGACCAAATAAAATAATTAATTTAAAAAGTATAAAATGAGAAATTCAATTTTCACACTATTTATTTTAGCCCCTCTATGTCTATTTGCCCAAAGTTCTGATTATACCGTTTCCTCTTATCTCACGGAGGGTACGAAGGCACCAAATACGCATTACATTGGAGAAGCTTGGTTGAATGCCATAATTCATGATGATGCCGACTTAGGTTATAACATTACGAAAGCAACCTTTAGAGCCAACTCAACCCTGGATTGGCATAAACATAGTTCTGTGCAGGTTTTAATAATCGTAGATGGCAAAGCCTATTATCAGGAGAGAGGAAAAGAACCTGCAATTCTGAAAGAAGGTGACGTAATTAAGTGTGAGAAAGATATCGAACATTGGCATTCCTCTACCAAGGACAGTGATGTAACGTACTTGGCTTTCTATGGCGGTGAACAGCCTACTATTTGGACAGAGGTACTAACTCAAGAATATTATGATAAGGTGGCTGATAAGCTAAAAAGAGACTAATTATTACCAAAAAATGTTCAGGCAGTAAATTCGATTTAAAAAATGCCAGCGTACAACAACGGCTATAATTCATTTTGGGTGGATCGCAACTTCTAAAATTATCTTACTTTTAAATAAACAAATGGCTTGATGCCTTTTGCTTAGCAGTTTTGTTCACCATCTAAAGCGCCTCAGCAAGTTTGCGGTTCGTTTCGGCGCAGCCCACGGCACAAAACTACTCAACCAAAACAGAATCATAGCCAAGACCGTTGTGCGTCATGAATATATCGTTCGTCAGAAGAAATCCAACGGAAATGATAGAAGAAATAAATATCACACTTAGACAAGGCTTAGAGGGGTTCTATGAAGAATACAAAAGCCATCTCAGTCACAAGAAAGAAGGAATTCCTAAAGAAGTTAAATCTTTCTTTAGGTCTCATGATATTGCTCACGTTTTATTTGGTTGTGACATATCACTTTACGGAGAGGGCTCTGTCAAAATATGGACAATATTTGGTACAACTTTAGGATTTTGGAAACACATCAGTGCTTATAAAAAAGCCAATGCCTATGAATTATCTAGAAATTTTAGTCTTTCACATGTTGTAAATAATATTTTCAAGTTCTTAATATCCATTCCAGTGCTTATTGTAAGATCAAAGAAAATGAACAAACCATGGCCTTGGACTAACTATGAACCCTATTTAGATACTTCTATTTCTGAAATCAGAAAAGAATTTAACATCAAGGTCTTGAGATGATAATAGTGAAATGTAAAACACGAACGCACAACAACACCTATACGCAATGCCTTACGGGACACTGCGCATAGCCAAACCGTTAGCACTTATTTGAGAAAAAAATGAAACGATTAATAAATTTCATAGAAAAGAATATTTCAGGAAAAAAGGTTTTAGGTCTTTTTATCTTGACCAATCTTGTTTACACCTTTATGCTGACTGTTACAATTCCCAAAACAATGGAATTCTCTGACGGAATGAAATTATTGGATATGATGCCCACAGGATATGATTTGAATTATGTAAGTGAACTATTTACTTCGCTTGGAGAAAATGGACGTTTGACATATCTAACCAACCAAATACCTGTTGATATGATTTACCCGCTACTATTCGGACTTTCTTACTGTTTGCTTTTGGGATATTTCTTGAAAAAATTGAACAAATTAAATTCCCCATATATTTATCTCTGCCTAATACCGATAATTGCCGGAATTGCAGATTATTTGGAAAATATCGGAATTATCTCAATGCTCAAAAACTATCCCGAATTGAAAGAGACTATAGTTTATACAACTAATATATTGTCAGTTATAAAAAGCATTTCAACAAGTATATTTTTTATTGCATTAATAATAGTCTTAATAACACTTGGAATTAAAGTATTAAACAGAAAAACAAGTGCTAACACCGTATAAAATTAATTGCTTGTCTTAGCCAATTTACGAAAGTCCTCGCGGACTTTCTATCTGCGATTTATTTGCTAACCTTAATGATTAAAACACGCAACTAATCTTATACATCAACGTTAGCCACAATTAGAGCAATGAAAACTAAAAATCCGAAAATAACTATTCATATGGTTTCCAGTCTTGATGGCTATATCGCAAAGAAAGATGGAACTGTCTCTTGGATGCGTTCAAAAGATACCTACGAAAAAGGAATAGAGCTGACAAAGGAATATATTGCTGAATTCGTTAAATCAATAGATTGTTACGTTATGGGTTCACGGACTTATGAGCATGCTGTTGAACTTGGATGGCCTTATGGAGAAGTTCCTGTTTTCGTACTCACAGAAAGAAACCTGAAATCGGACAAAAAAACTGTGCAGTTTCTATCTGGCGACTTGAATGAAATTTTATCTGACCAATTGAAACCTAAATTCAATAATATTTGGATGGTTGGCGGAACTATGCTGACAAAAGAATTTCTTCGACTTGGATTAGCGGATGAAATAATTATTACAATTATACCAACGCTTTTGGGGAATGGAAAACTCTTTTTTGATTACATTGATAAGGAAATCCCATTGCATTTAAAAGATGTGACAGCATTTAAAGATGGAATGGTTGAGATGGTTTATGAAATAAATAAAGAAGAATAACTGTGGCTAACAATGTATAACCGCAATTACGGCGTCCCGATAGCTATCGGGACGACTAGGTCCGAATCCACTCGGAATTGCTAAAGTCAGTGCTAAACCGAAAATTGTCGCATATTAACCCGTAACTGACGGTTATACGAGACCGTTAGGCAACATTAAAACAAACAAATGTGAGAAGAATAAATATCATCTTAATAATTTCAGTATTTGGGCTTTTCAGCTGTAAAACTGAAACTGAAATTCCAAGAGTTGAGTACTCTAAAGAAGTAGTTTCAAGTCCTATTCAATTTGCAAAAGGAGTAATTTCTACAGATGACAATAGTGAATTTGAACTTACATTTTCAGAGAATGGACGAACAGTTTACTTTTCAAGAAGAGCACCTGAAAAAAAGCAAAAAATTTACGTTAGTAACATCGAAAATGGAAAATGGACAGAGCCTATGCTTGCCGACTTCTCGATTGACCGAGATGAAACTGCTTCAATAACACCAGACGGAAAATATTTATTTTTTGGTTCAGAACGTCCAATACCTGACAAACCAAATAAAGGAAACTTCGATATGAACATCTGGATGATGGAAAAAACAGTTAATGGTTGGAGTGAACCAAAACCCTTACCCGAACCAATTAATGCTGTTCAATTAGAAAATGAAAAGTGGCCCTCCTCAAACAATAATTTCTTTTTCACGAATGATAACGAAACTTTTTATTTCACAACTATGATGCGTGGAACAAAAAGTATAAAACTTTATGAAACAAAATTTGACGGAGAAGATTTTTCTGAACCAAAAGCGATAGACGGAATTTGGGACGATGAAAAATTTTGGGTTTATTCAGCAGTAATTTCACCCAATGGTAAATACTTGTTATTCAATTCTTACGATGCGCCTGGTGGAAGTGGTGGCGAAGATATTTTTGTTTGTAAAAAGACTGAAAATGGATGGAGTAAAGCAAAACCAATCGGACAATTAGTGAATTCAAAAAACGAAGAAAGTAGTCCGAGATTCTCGAGAGACGGTAAATATTTCTTTTTTAGTCGCGCAGAGAATTTAGGAAATTATGAATATGGGGAATGGAGCATTTTCTTTGTAGAGACGAAATATCTGAATTTGGAAAAAATATTTGAATAAAAAACGTTGCCTAACAACGGCTATAATTCATCACGCCCCAGGCGTGACGTTCCGAGCGTAGCGAACAGCGCAAGCAAATCATAGCCGGAACCGTTAGCAACAATTTAAAATTAATAATGATAAATTAATCAGTCCCAACAAAATTGGCCCTTCCAAAAAATCTTCGGTTTATGAAGTTATTGAGATTAGAACCAAACCTATAATTAAATCCAAATCTGGTATCGATGATATAAGCTGAGGGTAGGGTTACCCTCCCGCTCAAAATATCCTGTTCGGTGAAGTCTCCGGAGGCCAGGTAAATCTGGTCCTTTACATAGTTGCCTTCTGCCCTCACATAAAAAGATAAATTCCCAGTGACACGGACATCTGCTCTAATATTCAAACCTGTGGACCAAGAACTAAAATCATCCAGATAATTTCTCAGACGATATCCCACCTCTAGGTTTCCCCAACGTTTATTAAATCCCAGGCTAATTCTCAAACTATGGAGGACCCTGGTTTCTTTAAGGATGCCGCTAATCGTTTCTTCGACATATCGATTATTCCTGAGTTCAATCCCATAGTTCATTCTTAGAAATCTGGTATTCTGCACAGCTTCCGGAAAAAAATTGTACTCTACCGCCGGTCTGAAGCTGGTCTGAAACTGATAATTAAGTCGGGTGTTCTGACGCCCTGCAATATCATAACCATAAGACCATTGGGGTGAAATAGACTTCACAAGCTGATGATTAAATCCAAATTCTGAAACATCAAAATTATTCGCAACTTCATCGACAATCTGGTTACCATCTCCATCAAGAACCGGATCGCCATTGTCATCTACTCTTGGCACTTTTTGAATCGTTCTTCTAAGCCTTTCATCTATTCTCCCGGATAGGGATATTTTCCATTCATCTGTTATACGATTAATATTGATGTCTCCACCAATATTGATGTCACTGCTCAATTCCTCTAATTCAATGTTAGCATCACCCCCCACATTAAAAACCCAGTAATTCCAGGGATCAATAGTTTCCTGAATTGAATCTTCCAGAATGGCAGAGTCGGTCTTCATGTTGATTTCGATCTCCTCTCCAGCTTTGGTTTTCGCAACATACGGAGCTAAACCTAATTTGATATACCGGGTTAGTTTATCCCGCACTTCAAAGTCGGTGTCAAGCTGTCTATTATTTACATAGAGGGTGTCTGTTCTTCCCGCATGAATGTTTTGTTGACCAATAAAAATCAGTTGATATTGTCTTCCTCCTCCACCGGATCTGTTTCTGTTAATCAGCAGAAAGACATCAGCCTTTTGGTTATCCCTGTAGAAGTCAACCGCCGTAATTTCCGTTCTTATAAAATCTAAATCACAGCCTCCATCTCCCCGTTCACAGCCATCAATAAACACACCGAGTTTATTGGGAGGGCTGTAATTATCAATTAATGTTTGACTGATTGCAGGAGGATGAAAGGAAAGAAATGTCAGAATCAATAAAAGTTGTATTATTCTCATGTGATTAGAGTTAATTCAAGTTGATAGTTCTCTTAAGAGCAAGGTTAGATGCAAGATGTGAACGCTAAAATTGCGTTTTACCGGAATTGTTTGTAAATAGGGGAACATTTTACATAAAAAAGCAAAGAAAATGATGATCATTTTTTTGCCAACAACAAATGTAAGTAATAACGGTTTATGCCTGGCAAGTGATCAGGAGTGAAACTTAAAAGACCCCGATTATTCCAAAATAGGATACTTTTTAAGAATAAAATGAAAATGCTAAAATTAAATACGAATTAAAGAATGTTGCTAACATCGGCTATAGCTCATGGCTAGTGTAGTAGTACTAAAAAAGTAAAAATATTCATGAACCCAACCAGGCTATTCGTTTCCATCGGACGCAGCATTAAGACCGCCCGCCACGAGCCATAGCCCCACCGTTATTCTTCATTATGACCAACAAATAACCAATGATAAAATTCTTTCGAAAAATTCGACAACAATTAATTACTGATAACAAATTCAGTAAATATTTCGTTTATGCAATCGGAGAAATAATTTTGGTAGTTATTGGAATTTTAATCGCACTAGCAATAAACAATTGGAGAGAAAACCAAAAATTATATAATCAAGAATTAACATATCTGAACAATTTAAGGGACGATTTAAGCACTCAAATAAATATGTTAGATGTTTATATTGATTATGAAAATATTATTATCGACCATTCAAATGATATTATAAAACATTACGAATTGAATGATGGCTTTAATGATATGGATAGTGTATTTCCAAAGTTGAATGATTTAACAACTCGTTGGACTTTTACAAATGCAAATACAACTCTCTTACAAATGCTCAATTCAAATCAAATTAATATCATTCAAAATACAAGACTAAAAGAGGAACTGATAAGCTTTAATCAACAAATTGATTTATTTACAAGAAACACCAATATCAACAATACGAATCTTGTAGACAATTTAACAACTGGAACATTCATCTCAACAGGTGGATTTGCTTCGTTTGGAAATTCGAATAGAATGATTCAAAAGTTTAATGACTTTTATCCTTTTCAAAACAAAATAATTGATGATAGTGACCTGAAAAAAACATTAATTCAAGTAATAAATGAACCGAAAAACAAACTTGAGATAATTAACAAAATTGTATATAGGAATACTATATCAAGTCTGCAAAAATCAGGAAACGAAGCAATCAAAGATAAATCATTACAACTCTTAAAATTACTTAATGAAGAGATTGATTTGCATAAAAAATAACGAAATTCTGCCTGCCGACCCGCCTTCCGAAGTCTCGTACGGAGGACAGGCAGGCAGGCACAACAATGTGTATATTCATTGCTTCTGAATTTCTTACATTTATTAGAAACAAGAATGGCTTAATCGCTTAGTGACCAGGTCTCACTTTTACGAACCTGCCTGCCGGTTTACGTGCCGCAGGCATGGCAGGCAGGAATCATAGCCAAGACCGCGGCAACATTAATCAAAAAGATGATTCAACTCAAAAACTTTGAAATCAAATTACTCATAATAATTACGGCGATTTTTGGCGCCTGTCAATCAAATCAAACAAAAGTCACTAAATATTCTAACGGATATGTATTCAATGGTGTTGATTTTAATAAAGCAAGCTTTGTAGTTAAACATGGGGAATTGGATTTTAGTACTTCGGCTAAATTTAATACTGAAGTGGACCTTACCGGCAAATATGTAATACCTGCATTTGGAGATGCGCACACACATAATTTTGACGATGTTGCAAAATTTGACAGTATATATAAAGCATATATTGATGAAGGAACTTTTTATGTTCAAGTACTTACGAATCACTATTCCAACTATTTAAAAATCAAGGATTCTTTGAACTCTGCGGGAAAGATTGATGCTAAGTTTGCACACGGCGGAATCACTAGTTCCGGCGGTCATCCACATAGTTTATATGAAACACAAGCACTCAATTATTCGTGGCGAGCCATGCTGGACCCTGATAAGAAAGAAGAAATTTTATCTAGTACAATAAAAAAGGATGATGCCTATTATCTAATAGATTCAGTCTCAGATATTGATGAAAATTGGAGCAAAATAATGTCCAATAAACCTGATTTTCTGAAGCTTTATCTTTCAAACATAGCTGATAGAAAGAAAAATATTGAGAATAAAAATATCGGTTTGTATGGGTTATCAGAAGAAGTTTTGGCCGAAATAGCGAGAAAGGCAAAAAGAAATAATATCAGAATAGTTGCCCACGTTGAGACAGTTTCGGATTTTAAAATAGCTCTTAATTACAATATAAAATACTTTGCACATATGCCCGGTTATGGAGGAGGCATAGGTGACCCAGATTTAGAGGCGTTACAAATTTCGGATTCGATCCTTGATCTAGCAGGAAAAAATGGAGCTGTCATTACTCCAACGGTTTCATTTGCAAAATACTATGCTAACCAATGGGATGGCTCCAAAATGAGTTTAGACACTTTACTACTTCAGAAAAAGAATGAATTTTTGAAAAAACAGCTGATCCGTTATAGGGAAGCCAACATTGTAATTGCATTAGGAGCAGACCAAGGTTATTCGACTCTTCGTGAAGAAATTAATGATGTAAAAAAAATTGATGCTTTTAGCAATCTTGAATTATTGAATATTTTGACACAGACTCCGAAAATAATCTTTCCAAATAGAAAAATTGGAGCATTGAAGAATGGTTATGAAGCAACTTTTTTGGTTTTAAATAATAACCCATTAATAGATATGAATAATATAGAAAATATTGAAATGAGAGTGAAAAATGGAATAACATTGAAATAGAAATTTTAAAACGTAGCCCAACAATGCATATCCGCAATTAAAACTGACGGTTATAAAAGACGGTTGTGTACAATTAGGAAAAATCCAATGATAAAAAGCACACTTACTATAATTCTTCTCTTTGCTTTATCATTTCAAAGCTATTGTCAATTGGATACCGTTCATTTGCTTAGTCCGACAGGGAACTACACCGTAGGAACATCGGTTTATGAGTGGACAGATGAATCAAGGGAAATGAAAATACGACCTGAATTCACGCAAAAAAGAGTGATAATTTCTCAATTTTGGTATCCCGTGGATTCTGACTCTAATTTAATAAATGCCCCATATGGTTCACTATCCAAAGATTACCAAAAAACACTGACCAATTCATTTTTAAGAGCTTCGATTGCCCAAGAAATTGATAAAGTCCCTTTGGTATTAATTGTCCCCGGAAGAGGAACAGAAAGATTCCTCTACACAACAATTGCCGAAGAATTGGCAAGTCAGGGTTTTGTGGTTGCTTCAGTAGATATGCCTGAAATAGGGTATGTGCTTTATCAGGACGGATTTACATTGTATCCATCTGATGATTTTAAAACACCAAGTGGAATGATGGCCGGTCCGTACGAACGAGTAGATGCTTTTTTTGAAAAGCCAACCGAAATGGGGTATCAAGATTTATTATTCGTTATTAATAAAATTACAGAACTAAATACCTATGTCTTTGATAGTAAAATAACCTTAAGAAATATTGGTGTTTTTGGTCATTCTTTGGGAGGACGAATAGCAGGTGAATTAACTGCCAAATCTGAAAAAGTAAAAGCACTAGCTACTATGGAAGGTATACCGCCGAGGGATGTGAGATACGAAGGGAAAATAGTTGTTCCTTCTTTAATGATGTGTGGTTCAGGAACGCTAAAATATGCTGTGGATAATTACAATAGTTTTATCGATAATCGTAATAGTATTATCTATATGACCGAGTTAGTCGACTTTGGGCATAATTCAATGACCGACAATCCATATATCTACCCTAAAAATTTCGGGTACGAGATAGATCCCAAAAAAGCCCTTGAGATCAGCCGAACTTTACTAACAGATTTCTTTAAAGAATACTTATTAGGCGAAACAGGCTTTTATGAAAAGAATAAAGATATGGAGTTTGTCAAAATGGTAAAAAATCAATAAAAACTGTAAACAACATTGTATAAAAAATAGCGGAGTACGTACTTGAAAGAAAATATGAACATAAAATGAAAACAACAACATTTCTAACATTTGTAGGTGATCAATGCGGAAGGGCCGAAGAAGCGATAAAATTTTACACTTCTATCTTTCCGCATTCGGAAATTAAAAGCATAACAAAATACTCTGAAGGAGAGGCTGGAGGAACTCCCGAGCTTATCAAACATGGGGTATTTACATTAAATGGTACAGAGTACATGGTTTCCGAAAGTAATTTTAATCACGCTTGGTCATTTACACCGGGAGTATCACTGTTTGTTGCATGCAACTCTGAAAATGTGATACAAACTTTGTTTGAAGAACTTTCTTCAAATGGAGGCCAGATTATGGTTCCTCTAGACAACTACGAAGGTTCAGGGGATTACGGCTTTGGTAAAAAATTCGGATGGTGTGAAGACAAATATGGCATTTCATGGCAACTTAACCTTTCAGAATAAATTCTAATTATGATATAAGCCCCCCCTTCTTAGAGAAATAAATGAGAAGGAAAATATAAAAATAACTACTGCCAACAATGGCCATAATTCATCAAGCCCCGGCGTGACAAGATCGTATCCGGAACCGTTGGCTATAATTATACAACCATGATTAATCGATTGAAATTTTCGATAGATATTAAGGCAGAGAAAGCTAAGATCTGGGATGCACTTTGGAGCGATAGCTCTTATCGCAATTGGGCGAGCGTATTCTCTGAAGGATCTTATGCCATATCCGAGAACTGGGAAGAAGGGAGTAAAGTACTATTCCTCTCACCAGATCAAAGTGGTATCTACAGTATCATCAAAAAACACATTCCAAATAAAATTATGATGTTTGAGCATTGCGGAAATGTGGTAAAAGGAAAGGAGCAACCCATAGATGATGAAACAAAAAAATGGTCGGGTGCCACGGAAATGTATACCCTTACTGAAGGTACTGACACCAACACACTTACAGTTGATATTGATGTCCTTGATGAGCATTTGGAATTCATGTCAGAAAGATTGCCAAAAGCACTTGAAAAGATCAAGAATAACTGTAGCTAACAACATATATAAGCCATCCCCCGCGGGATACGGCTCATATTCCAGGCTGTTTTATGTAATTTTAAAAGAACAGATAATAATTTATAACTAGCAAATGAAAAATATTACTTCGATCTACTTCTTTAGCCTGATACTCCTTTTTATTTGTATTGTTTTACTAATCTATTCACCAGATTCAAACATAATGAGTACAATAGCTGGCGTGATCTGTGCTCTGGGATTCGCAATGAATCTCTATGTATTCTATAAAAAAGAAAAAACTAAAACGTCATAGAACAATGGCCATAATCCATCATACCCCAGGCGTAACGTTCCGAGCGTAGCCAACAGCGCAAGCAAATAACAGCCGGGACCGTTGGCTGCAATTAGAGAAAAGAAAATGAATTACATTATAGTTATATTAATCCTTTTAGTTAATATTCAAACTCAAGCTCAAGCCATTTCTAAACGTATAAATGACTATACGAATTCGTATGTCAAAACAGGCGATTTTAGCGGTTGTATTCTTATTTCAGAAAATGACAAAATCATTTTTGAAAATTGTTATGGTTTTGCCAACCAATCCTTCACAGTTCCAAATGAGCAAAATACCAAATTCAAAATAGGGTCAGTTTCCAAGCAGTTTACTGCTTCAGCCATACTAATAATGGAACAACAGGGTTTATTAAAAACAACAGATACATTATCCAAATTTTTTCCCAATAACATAAATGCCAAAAGGATTATCATTCAACAACTTTTAACTCATACATCGGGAATCCCTGATATTTATAATGTTCCTAATTTCAATAAACTTTCAAATCAAAATAAAACAGTTTCTGAATTGTCAAATTTAGTTTTGGATGCGGAACTTGAATTTGAACCCGGAACCCAATACCAATACTCAAATGGTGGATATGCGGTTTTAGCTGAAATAATTGAAAAGGTGAGCGGCGTCACATATCAAGATTTTTTGACCAAACATATATTCATACCGTTGAACATGATCTCTACAGGTCATAATAGTATTAATGAGGTGATTCCGAATCTTGCTGTAGGTTATGACCCTTTGGATTACGATAGGGTTAAAATTACTGATTTACTCGACCCCGAGTTATTGAAAGGTTCAGGGTCTCTTTACAGTACTGTCAACGATTTGCAAATTTGGATAAATTCAATCAAAAACAGATCTCTCTTGACTACAGAGTCGTACGATAAATTCCTTACCAATTACGGGAATAATTATGGTTTTGGAATATCCTTATACAAATCTTTTGACCAGGAAGTTTTTGGTCATGATGGTAGGGTCAATGGATATATTGCAGATTACCTGTACTATAAGAAATCGGACATATCAATAATCATTCTTGGAAACATTCAAACCGGTGTGGCTGATTTTTTCAGAAGAGACATTGCCGCAATTGTGTTCCAGCGAGAATACAAAAGCAGGGCTAAAACCATCCCACCTGAAAAGGAACTTATAGCTGACAAAGGAAGGATTCTTGGGACTTATTCATTTGGTCCGAATTTTAAAGTATATGTTGAGGAACTTGAAGGGAGGGTCCAGGCTAGAGCAAATGAGGGAGGGTATTCCGAATTGATACTTTTAAAAGATAAGCGATTCTTCAGCAGAACCTTATATTCATATATTGAGTTTATAAATGATAATGAGGGGAAAATAATTAAAATGATTTGGACGAATAATGATGGGAATAGTTTTGAAGGAATAAAAGAATAATCGTTGTCAAAAATACATGACCGCAAGAATGAAGAATAATCTACTATATATTATAATAATATTATGCTTTAATTTTTCCTGTCAAAAGGAGAATAAGAAAGAGATAGTGGGTCCAACCCTTAGATTTGAAAAAATCAACTACTACAAATATTCAGCTTCACATAGCGCTGAGCCTTTTCAATATAGATTGACTTATTATTATGAAGATGGAGTACCACATAGATGGATGGAATTGGACTCTTTTGGACGTGTAACAACAGATTATATCTATGAATATGATAGCCACCGGAAACAAACAGGTGCTCGCTACCGAGAAGAAAGTGCTATTGACTTTTCGATAGAAAAAGTAAGATTTGAAAACGACAGCACAAAAATAACCGAATGGATTGATTCTATTGGCCAGGTTTATTATAGGATGATAGATAATCTTAACAAGGATAAAAAAACATACCGCGCTGCATTTATTGGCGATAAACTACATGGCTACGATTCTACCTTTTACACAAAAGATGGGTTTGAGAAAAGAATATTCTTTACAAATACAAAAGGGAAGGTCCTTAATGATAGAATATTCAAATATGATTCTATATATAATAATGGAAAATGGGTAGAAAGAAAAAAAATAATGCAAGATACCATCAGAGAACTTCATAAAAGGGAAGTCTATTACGATAATAATTTTGTTTCTGATAATGGAAAGTTTTACGAAGGGATTGTTTCAACTGGGGAATTATCAGAAAATGTTATCAATTTTTCTGCGGATGAATCAGTTATGTTCCTAACAAGAACATCAGACTGGACAGACCAATTAGCCTTTATTGCTTATGCGAAAAATGGTTTATTTACGGAAACTATTCGAATTGAAGAGCTAGATACAGTATACAATGGAGCTATATCGCCAAATGGAGACAAAATAATATACAGTATTAGAAAAGAAGACGATGAAGAAATATGGCTTATCAGTAAGGAAAATAATCAATGGTCCAATAAAATTAACTTGACTGAAGCATCAAATATTCGGGGTGGTTATTTTTATTGGTTGAGTGAAACAGAGATTTATTTCTATCAGAATAAAAACAGTGGCGATATTGTTCAGGGTGAAATAAATAAAGGTAATCTGACAATCAGAGATTCATTAAGTATCTTAAATACAAAAGCGGGCACGGAGTTTAGTCCATTTGTTGACAGAGAAAAGCGATTTCTTATTTATTCCAGATATGAAGAAGGGAACAAATCTAATCAAGGCTTTTTTATAAGCTATAATGAAGGTGGTTTCAATAACCCAAAATGGTCAATACCAAAGAAATTATCTATGCTTCCTTATGGTTGGAGTGCTCATATAATAAACGATGGCAGCCAATTTATTTACACAAACGGTGAGGATATTTATAGCGTACCAACAAAAGAATTGAAATTAGAGATTAATAAATAAATTACTATTGCCAACAACGTATATAAGCCATTAAATCGGCCCATATACAAGACCGTTGGCAGTAATTTGGAAAAATATATTAAATGTATAGGTTTTTAGTATTCTTTTTCTGTCTCATCTTTAATTCAGCTGTTATTGAGGCTCATCCAGGAGTTGGGATCGTTATGGACAGTAAGGGCAATGTATTCTATACCGACTTAGATCATGTTTGGAAAATATCAACTAGTGGTGAGCAGTCTATTGCTGTTAGAAATGTTCATACACATGAACTATATATAGACGAAGAGGATAATCTTTATGGAGAGCACCAATGGTATGAAGGAGAAGCTACAGATAAGTGGGGAAACTACGTTTGGTGTTTAGGTAATGATGGCGTATTTGAAAAAACCATACAAGATATTGAAGGTTTTCTCGACAACAATACCCTGGTAAGAGATACAGAAAATAGCACCTATTGGGTAGATAAGTCTGGTGACCGTGAAATGTTGAAAAAACAAACATTAAATGGTCAGAGCTATTTTGCTACTGAACATTATTTCGATGATGTTCGCTGGATGTATTTTTCAAAATATGATAATAACCTCTATGTAGTAGATCATTTGAAAATTAAAAAAGTGACTCCCAAAGGAGACGTAACGGTGATAGCAGAGAATCTAAAAGATTCCAAAATTTCAATAGGTGGCGTAGCAGATCGTCATTATATATCTGGAATGTGGTCCGATGAGAAAAAGGATCTGTACGTAGCAATTTATGGGGCAGGAAAAGTAATGAAGATTAACACAACCGGAGAAATGACAACGATTTTTGAATCGAAAACGTTTTGGTCTCCCACAGGCGGATTGAATGCTCCGGATGGTTCACAATGGATAATGGAGTTTTCTAGAAGAAATAAAACACGCGTAAGAAAAATTAGCGTAGATGGAAAACACACTCTATATGGAAGTTAAATATCGCTTTTAAGATAAAAAACTGCCTACAACCTCTATAATATATACTCCTTCCCTACTCCAAATTAATTCCTAACTTTAAATAACTGATATAAAACGACGGAAAATCCTGTGGATTCTCTGACGTACAAATCATACACCAGACCGTTATGCTCAAATTAAAAAAATGCAACCATGAAAGAAAAAGCGAATAAAGCTTCTTTGACCAAACTTGGAAATCAACTGCATAAAAATAAACTAGTTAAAATAGGAGAAATTTTATTCCTTTTCATTCTTGCATATGCCTTCATTAAACTAATAATTCCTCTCGCTGGAGATAATCCTACTTTAATACAAGCAGTTCTTTGGATCGCAAATATTCTTATGCTGATTTACGTTTGGATCGGACTTAAACTCCGCGACGAAAGTTGGAAAGACTTTGGATTGACCTTTAAATCCATTTCTTGGAGAGGCGGCATTAAACTGTTACTGCTTTCTCTTTTAGTTCTTGTTCTTGCATTAGCCGGTTTTATAATAGGATCTATTATCATGGCCAATATAACAGGCATTCCAGAAGGTGCAAACATGACTGCTTATGATTATTTAAAAGATAATATTGGAATGCTACTTTTAACATTGGCAGGTGTTTATATCGTTTCTTCATTTGGAGAAGAAGTTATTTATCGAGGATTTTTAATAACGAGAATCTCGCAGATTGGAGCCGACTCTAAAAAAGCACAGAATATTGCAGTAATCATTAGTTCAATTATTTTCGGGCTTATTCATTACGCGTGGGGGCCAATGGGAATGGTACAAACAGGATTTATGGGATTAGCTTTGGGTATCTGTTATATCAAATTAAAAAGGAGACTTTGGATTTTGATTTTAGCACATGCTTACATGGATACCATACTAATGATACAAATGTATATGGCAAGTAATTAAAACAGAAAACAGGGAAAATAAATCTGAGCATAATTTTTAAAGTTGAAACATGAAAACACTAACATCCGTATGCATTCTTTGCCTTTTACTTGCCTGCTCAGAAAACAAATTATCGAGAGTTGATTTTTTAATTGGCACATGGAAAATGGAAGGAAAAGAACAATATGAAAATTGGGAATTATCCAATAACAAAGACCTAATTGGATATTCATATAAGATTAAGGATAGTCAAAAAATAATTACAGAAACTCTTTCTATAAAAATATTGAGGAAAACAGTCATTTTTGAAGCTACAGTTCCAGACCAAAATGAGGGGAGAACAATTCCGTTTACTTTAAATAATGAAATTAAAGACTATTTATCATTTGAAAATATTGACCACGATTTTCCAAAAAAAATTCAATATAAAAGATTAAATAATAATGAAATTGAGGTTACTGTATTAGGAGATGAGGGAGAAGGGTTTTCTTATAAGCAACTAAAACAAAGAACAAAGTAACAGCATACAACAATATATATAAGCCATTAAAACGGCTCATATACAAGACCGTTGCGATAAGCATTTATTGGCATTACTTTAAAATTGGACAGATCTATGACCGGTGAAATTGATTTTGCAATCTTATTGACAAAAATGAAGCCAGAACTTAATCCAGGAGATTATGTTTTTTGTAGTATCAAAGATTTAACAACAATAGATATTTCTCAAACCATTTTAATCTTTTAAAGAACAGGAAGGAAACACTATTATTATTAAAAAGGAACTGGCAGATGCTAAAAACCTTAAATATTCATTTGTTGCTGCCTGGATTACACTTACTGTTCATTCTTCATTAGAAGCGGTAGGTTTAACAGCAGCTTTTTCCTCAGCCCTTTCCGAACAAGGAATTAGTTGCAATGTTGTTGCTGCATTTTTCCATGACCATATATTTGTGGACAAAAAGGATGCGGAAAAAGCAATGGAAATTCTCAATAAGTTTTCACAAGAATAATTCAGCTTTGGTGTCCCTAACCGCTAACAAAAGTATTTACGCAATTGCGGCTGCCTTTGGTCATGAAATAAACACTTTTGATTTTTTCATAAAAAGAACTGAAGAACTTAATGGAGACATAGAACATTAGCAGGATTTCATAACGAAGCAGTATGATTTACAGTATAACTAAAAGACTTCAGGTCATTAATTGATTATATTTAAGGGTAACTAACCACTGCCTCCTTAATGAAAAATAGTACCGTAGTTACCAATTTCGATGGGTTCTTACATATAGAATTAAAACATACTCTTCTTTTCTTGTTGTGTTTCTTCCTGTTGAGCCCTGCCCTGGGCCAGTCATCAAATCTTTTTGATACCGATGAAGTAATAGCGTTGAATTTGCGAGGCGATTTTAAGACCGTATTCAAAGACCGTGGAGAGGATCCCCAATACCACCCGGCAACTCTTCAATACAAATCGGATCTACAAACAATTAATATCCCTATTAAAATTAAAACACGAGGGCACTTTCGAAAGATGTCTTCCAATTGCAAGTACCCTCCAATATTACTGAATTTTAAAAATTCATCTATCCCAAAAAGTTCTGTTTTTGAGGGTATGGACAAAGTAAAATTGGTAACACCTTGCCGAGGTGAAAAGTATGTTATTCATGAATACTTAGTTTACAAATTGTATAATCTTATTACGCCAAAGAGTTTTAAAGCGAGGCTGGTGAAGGTCGTATTTCAAGATACTGTAAAAAACAAAAGCTCGCTACCCTATTACGGAATTATACTGGAAGAAGAAGAGCAGATGGCTAAGCGAAATCTGTCTAGCTCCCTGGAGAAAATTGGACTGCGTCCTGAGAGCACTCAAAAAGCGGACTTTTTAAAAATGGCTGTTTTTGAATATATGATTGGTAATACAGATTGGTCAGTACAGTACCGACAAAATATTAAGCTGATCTTGTCAGATTCCACAAGCTTACCTGTTACAGTACCTTATGATTTTGATCATGCCGGAATTGTGAGAGCACCTTATGCCAAGCCAGCTCCGGAACTTAAATTAAGCTCTACATTACATCGAAGATACAGAGGGTATTGTATGCCGGAAATGAATCAATTCACGGCGGTGTTTGAAACTTTCAATCAACTGAAAGATGATTTTTATGCACTCTACGACGGCAACCCATTACTAAGCAGTAGTTACCAAAGTCAAACCCTAAAGTTTCTCGATCAGTTCTATGAAACTATAAATGATCCGAAAAAAGCCCTAAAGGCATTTAGCTATCCTTGCGATAGATCGGGGACTGGAAATATTGTGATCAAGGGATTGAAAAAAAATGACTAAGCCTATTTACCTGTTATTTCTTTATTCATTAAAGGAAATACTATCCGGGAAAGGTTAAGGGATAAAGACTATTTTAGTGCGGATATAACAAGTTGTACCACATTAAAAACCAACCAATATGAAAAGAACACTTATCGTTTTTATAGTAATGCTCATTTGTTTCCAATCCTACGGACAAAAACCAAGAGCAAGAGATTTAGGTGTTCCATTTGTTGGTAAAACAGGAGAATTCAATGCCATTACAGATGTTAAAGGAGTTGAAGTAGGTTATAGCACATTAATATCTGGTGAAGGAGAAAATATTGTAGGCAAAGGTCCCATTAGAACAGGTGTTACTGCAATATTCCCGAGAGGAAAAGCTAAAAAATTCAGTCCAGTTTATGCCAATTGGTATAGCTTAAATGGAAATGGGGAAATGACAGGTACAACCTGGGTAACCGAATCTGGATTTTTGGAAACCCCCATTATGATTACAAACACTAATAGTGTCGGAGTTGTTCGAGATGCAGTTTTGAAATGGTACGTGGATACAGATTGGTATAGCGGAGAAGATTGGTGGTACACCTATCCTGTTGTAGCCGAAACGTATGACGGTTTCCTTAATGACATTTATGGTTTTCACGTGAAAGAAGAAAATGTTTTAGAGGCTATAGCAAATTCATCAAGCGGAAAGATTGCCGAAGGCAATGTTGGTGGAGGGACTGGCATGATGTGCTTGGGATATAAAGGAGGAACAGGAACTTCTTCACGAGTTTTTAAAATAAAGGATTCAACTTATACTGTTGGAGCAATCGTTCAGTCCAATTTTGGGGCAAAGCGGAACTTATCAATTGCTGGTGTGCCCGTTGGAGTTGAATTAAAAGACACTTTAAACTACGAATTCAACGGACCACCAAAATCGAGGAGACAAGAAGGAGATGGTTCAATTATAGTAATTATAGCAACGGACGTTCCACTTTTACCACACCAATTAAAAAGAATCGCTCAAAGAATTCCTTTAGGAGTTGGAATTGTAGGTGGACGAGGAAGTAATGGTTCTGGAGATATTTTTTTGGCCTTCTCAACTGCAAATGAAAATGCATTTAATCGTGATAAATCCGCAACTGTTGAATCAATGTCGAATGACCAACTAATGCCAGTTTTTGAAGCAACTGTTCAGGCAGTAGAGGAAGCAATTATCAATGCAATGGTCGCAGCCGAAACTATGAAAGGAATTAACGGAAATAAAGCTTATGCTTTACCACACGATTTACTTATTGAAACACTTAAAAAATATAATCGAATTAAAAAATAACGTGGTACAACAATTAAGAACAGATAAATGAAAATGGAAAAAATTTGGGTTTTATTAATTGCAATTCTAATTTTCTCGATATTTGCTTACCTCATTTGGAAGCTGACTAGTGGCGATTTGAAAAAAGAATACGGTACTACAATGTGGAAACATTGGCCATCCAGATTATACTATTGGCAAGGTGTGGTATTATATGGTGTCGCACTTACACTTATAACAATGTTTCTATTTAAATGGGCAAATGTTTTGACTTTTTAGAAGTCGAATACAGATGAAAACTCTGTAGCCAACAACGGCTATAAATCATCAAGCCAAGGCCTGACGTTCGGAGCGTAGCGAACAGCGCAAGCAAATCATAGCCGAGATCGTAACTGCAATCATAAATCCATTCACAGAACACAAACTGATTTATAATAAAAGGATTAACCCTTATTTATGCCAAGTATTCTTCTATCCTATTATATTTATATAGCGTAATCCACTAGACTCAACATTCATGGCCAAAACCAATAGTGATAAAGAATTAAAACGTGTAGTAGGTGTAACAGGATTGTCACTTAATATTATTAATATAACAGTAGGTGCGGGTATTTTTGCTTTGCCCGCAATTGTAGGTGTTGAATTGGGTGCCTTCAGCATATTCGCTTATGTATTTTGTGGTATTATGATGGCAGCCATAATGCTTTGTTATGCAGAGATAGGAACACGTATTACAAATTCTGGTGGAAGTTATGCTTATGTGGTAGCTGCATTTGGAGATTTTGCAGGGTTTATAGTGAACTGGCTGGCCGTTTTTGGCTGGAGCATACTAGGTAGTGCTGCACTAATGAATATTATTGCAGATTCCCTTGCCGTAATTTTCCCTGTTTTCTCAGATCCATGGATACGCGGTTTATTATATTTTGTTCTCCTCGCCTTTTTGGTACTCACAAATATTCGCGGTGCAAAACAAGGCGTTGCTTTTATAAAGGGGATTACTATCATAAAATTACTCCCATTGATCGGCATTATTATCTTCGGTTTCAGCCTTATTAATGAAGGGAACCTCCATTGGGAACATTTACCTACGATCAATACATTTGGCAACACAACCCTTGTCTTGTTTTTTGCATTTGCCGGCTTCGAAACTGCACTTGGCGTGAGTGGTGAAATAAAAAACCCGAAACGCACTATTCCACTGGGAATTATGATTGGTGGTGCCTTGGTACTTATCCTGTATTTGCTATTGCAGACAGTAACTCTGGGTGTTCTGGGGCAGCAGATGGAATCTGTCCAAGATGCACCCTTAGCAGCAGTTGCAGAAAGAATTGTTGGTTCTTTAGGCGGCACTATACTCTTGATTGCCGCTGCAATTTCCTGTTTTGGTGCTGTTAGCACCGATGTTCTGAATACTCCCCGTGTATTATTCGCCGGTGCAAATGACGGGCTATTTCCAAAATTTCTTAGTAAAATTCATCCAAAATTTGCTACACCATACTGGTCCATAATCTGCTTCGCAGCAATGATCTTTCTTTTTTCTATTTCTGGCGGATTTAAACAATTGGCCATACTGGCAAGTGCCGCTATACTTCTTATTTACCTCTTTGTTATTTTAGCTACTGTCAAATTAAGAATGAAGAAGCAGGATGTCTCCGAAAAAACATTTAAAGTACCCGGCGGATTGGTAATTCCATTTATTGGCATTGCATCCATTGTTTGGTTACTTAGCAGCTTAAGTACATGGGAAATAATATCAACCGTTATATTTATTACCGCAATATGTGTAATCTATTTTGTGATGAAATGGATCAAAAAAAGGGAAGAGTATTATAAAAAAGAATAAAGCCAAAACTGTAGTAAGCAATTTTAGTGAACATATGGAAGATAAGAAGTTGGTTCGCATAAATAAGTATTTTAGTGAAATTGGGTATTGTTCGCGCAGAGAGGCTGATAAGTTGATTGGGCTAAAGCAGGTAACAATAAATGGTGTAGTCGCGGAAATTGGAAGTAAAGTATCCTCCAAAGACGAAATTCGTTTAAACGGTAAACTTATTACTGGCAAAGAAAATATACCGGTCTACATTGCCTTTAATAAACCACGGGGAATTGTTTGTACGACAGACACACGAAGAGAGAAAAATAATATAATTGACTATATTGATTACCCCGAGCGTATTTTCCCTATAGGAAGGCTAGATAAAGATAGTCAGGGCTTAATTTTGTTAACGAACGATGGCGATATAGTAAATAAAATTCTTCGTGCCAGAAATAATCATGAAAAGGAATACCTTGTCACCGTAAAACAACCTATAACAAAATCGTTTATACACAAAATGGGTAACGGTGTTCCTGTTTTAGGAATAGTTACGAGGAAATGTTTTGTGGAACAGATAGATAAATTCCGGTTTAGAATTATCCTTACCCAGGGTCTAAACAGGCAAATCAGACGTATGTGTGAACATCTGGGTAACAGTGTTCGCCAATTAGAACGTTATCGTATAATGAATATTAATTTAGATATCCCTATTGGTAAATGGCGACATTTAACGAAGAAGGAACTTAGTGAGATTCATGAACTTTTATCTGATTCGTCTAAAACAAACGAAGAGATCACTTAGTGTAAAATATTAAATATTAAAAACTATGAGCTATTATTTTAACAAAGTCTTGGTTGGAAAAAGCTTCGATGATGCAATCGAACGAGTAACAGCTGAATTGAAAAATGAAGGTTTTGGAATATTAACCGAAATAGATGTGAAAGAAACTCTAAAAAAGAAAATTGATGTGGACTTTAAAAAATACAAAATACTAGGTGCTTGTAATCCACATTTCGCTCATAAAGCATTGACAAGTGAAGATAAGATAGGTGTACTTCTTCCCTGTAATGTAATAGTTGAAGAACATGAAAATGGAGAAGTTGAAGTTTCCGTTGTGGATCCTATTGCTTCTATGGGTGCAGTTGAAAACGAAACTTTAGGGAGCCTTGCTCTGGAGGTCCGGCAAAAACTTTTAAACGTAATAGAGAATTTGAATTAAAAACCGCATTTCAACAACGCAACTAAACCACAGCCCTTTTGGCTATTGGTTCATCTGCAAAGCCGTTACCCACAAGCTGAAAAGCCAATTCGCATAACTATTTTCCTTTTCTCTCATATCTATTCTAAAATATGGCCTCCAATAAAAAATTAAGTTTTCTCGACAGTTATCTGACACTTTGGATTTTCATTGCAATGGCGTTGGGTATAGGAATTGGGTATTTTGTTCCTTCATTTCCAGACATCATAAACTCTTTCAGTAGAGGAACTACAAATATCCCCATTGCCATCGGATTAATTGTAATGATGTATCCCCCATTGGCAAAGGTCAATTATTCGCTTTTGCCAAAAGTTTTCAGAAACACAAAGATCCTTTCTATATCACTAATCCTCAATTGGATAATTGGACCTGTTTTAATGTTCGTTTTGGCAATCACATTTCTACGGGATTATCCTGAGTATATGGTTGGACTCATATTGATTGGGTTGGCCCGTTGCATTGCAATGGTCCTCGTTTGGAACGACCTTGCCGAAGGTAGTAGCGAATACGGTGCAGGATTAGTAGCATTAAACAGTATTTTTCAAGTTTTTGCATATAGTTTTTACGCCTGGATCTTTATTACTGTTCTTCCGCCCTATTTTGGATTTGACGGTGCAATCGTGGATATTTCAATTATTACCATTGCGGAAAGTGTAGCTATATATTTAGGTATTCCGTTTGTTTTGGGAATTTTGAGCCGATTGGTTTTGGTTAAACTCAAAGGCGAAGAATGGTATACGAAAAAATTTATTCCAACTATTTCACCAATGACATTGATTGCACTTTTATTTACTATAGTAGTAATGTTCTCGTTAAAAGGAGAGTTGATTGTTGAAATTCCCATGGATGTATTGATCATCGCTGTTCCACTTCTAATCTATTTTAGTTTAATGTTTATCATTGGCTTTTTCTTTACAAAAGCAACGGGTGCAGAATATGACAAAACCGCTTCGGTTGCGTTTACAGCAGCAGGAAATAACTTTGAATTGGCAATTGCAGTTGCCATAGCCGTTTTTGGTTTGAATTCAGGACAAGCATTTGCAGGAGTTATTGGTCCTTTGGTTGAAGTTCCCGCGCTGATTTTATTGGTTCGGGTTTCATTTTGGTTACGGAAAAAGTACTACGGAAAAGCCCACGCTTAAAATCAGGCAGAACAGAAAAATACAGTGGCTAACAACGTATATAAACAATGCTCAAGGTTTTTTATCTTTGAGTACTCCCCTACTTTTTATAACAAACAATTGTCAACAAAAAATAAATGCTATTAAAACGAGTGTTTTTTCAGGCTGTTCAATTTCAAAAATAATACAGAGTTCACTTTTTTGCTTACTTTACAACTATCTAATCAATCCATACAATTACAAATGACATCTTACTCCATAAGTGAAATCAACAACATTGTAAAAGGTGAATTAATCGGTAATACCAGCCAAAAAATTGAAGGGCCCGAGGAAATACAAAAAGCAAGCAGCAATCAGATCACATTCATAGGAAGTGCAAAATACGCCAAGTTTTGGCCAGATTCAAAGGCCTGCGCTGCCCTTATAAGTTATGATTCAGATATTGACCCTGGCGACAACCGTGCTTTTCTCAAAGTAAAAAATGTCGATTTAGCTATGGCAAAAATATTGGAGCTTTTTAATCCGCCAGCACCTGTTTTTGACACAGATATACATCCAACTGCCGTGATACATAAAACCGCAAAAATTGGTGATGGCTGTAAGATTGGTGCAAACTGTTATATAGGTAAGGATGTTGAATTAGGAAGCGGTGTAATTTTATACCCAAATGTTTGTGTGTTTGATGAAACCATTATCGGTAAAAACACTGTTGTTTGGTCCGGGACTATTATACGTGAACGCTGTATTGTTGGTAGTCATTGTATTTTTCATACCAATGTAAGTATTGGGGCTGATGGATTTGGGTATAGACCAAGTGACGATGGCAAGGGACTGGTAAAGATCCCACAGATAGGTAACGTCATAATTGGGCATTACGTTGAAATTGGGGCCAATTCTTGTGTTGACAGAGCCAAATTCAGCTCTACTATTGTTGGTGATGGTTGTAAAATAGACAACCTGGTACAAATAGCGCATAACAGTATTATGGGGCGTTCTTGTATTATGGCAGGGCATAGCGGACTTGCAGGTTCTGTTACTTTAGGTGATGGCGTTATTATTGGCGGAAGTGCCTCTATAAAAGACCATACCACCATACATTCTGGTGCTACAGTTGGTGCGGGCTCTGGAGTTATGAATGATGTGGAAGCAGGAAAAACTGTTTTAGGGTACCCTGCGCAAGATGCCAGAGATATGCTAAAACAATGGGTCGCTGTAAGACGGTTTATGAAAAATCAATAGTATTGCTTCACTTTACTATTGAAAATTGACAAGATATTGAGCCGAATAATTCAAACTCGGATAAATCACTACTTGCAATTCTATGGATAATTTATTGCCAGAAAGTGATTGAAGTGTGTCATGGAAATCCTGTCTTATTTCCTAAATACAGTTCCTTTTTACTAACTTATACCGTAGGCAACACACAATGGTTGCGAACTTGTATAGCAAATTATACACAAACACCTTGGTGGTCATAAAAAATAAACCAATTTATAATAATTCCTATCATGAAATTAGCTGTCAAATTATTTGGAATACTAATGCTTCTTTTAGGTATATCATTGCTAATTAAGCCAGAGATCATTATAAGTTGGATAGAAAATAATATGGAAAACACCTCGCTATATATAACTGCTATAGTGGTGAGATTAGTTTTTGGTATTTTATTTATCGTGGCTGCAAATGAATCAAGATATACAGGCGTAATTAAATTTTTTGGTTACCTGTTCATTCTGGCTGCCATTATTTTAATTTTCATTGGTCAAGAGAATTTTAAACACTTTATTTCCTCACTTATTCCTGAAGTCGTACCCTTTGCTCCTTTAAGTGGTCTGCTTGCAATTGCATTTGGAGGCTTTCTTATTTATGCCTTTACAAGGAACAAAGAATTGGAGCAGAAATAAACTATGGGAAGCAGCAAAACAGAAACCAGGAATACAGGTCCTGATGAAATGCAAAAAAAAGAAATTAAGCGCTTCGTTTTTGTAATGATTGTATTTACAATTGGAATGGCTTTACTTCTCTTTTATGAGGTCAGTACGTGGTGGATCTGGTATATTTATTTTGCTCTCTGGACATTTATTGAGATTAAGATTGCAAAGAATATTAAATTAAAATGGTGGCATTGGGTATTGATAATTGCCGTAATTGTTTTAGTTGACTTTATAGTTTTAGAATTAATTGAATACGTTAAAAAATGAATTTATAATAAAATAACTCCCCAAGCACAGGCAACTAAAACTTACGTTTTTTTATACATTTATATTTCCAAATAAGATCGCACTAATCTGCACGCTACTTTGCCGATACAAGACCGTTGGCCACTTAACCCATCTCTGTAAACTGATGAATGTCATAGGATTACGTATGAATCCTATATATCTTACTTGATATAAATCACAATACATTCAAATGGATCCTGCTGTATATAATATTAACGATGGTCCTAAAGACGGAAAAAAAGTGTTTAGGAAGTTGGGGACATGCTCTCGTACCTTTTTCTATATTTTAAACCGAGAATTTGGTCATCAAAAAGAACTGGAAGAACGTGCTGCTGATTCATTGGCAGGAGGAATAATGCAGAAAGGCCATCAATGTGGAATGCTTTGGGGAGCTTCTTTAGCAGTAGGTGCAGAAGCATACAGAACATGCGAAGATCAAAATAAAGCAATTGCTGTTGCCGTTAATGCCACACAAAAAATAATGACATCATTTTCAAAAAGAGAAAACACAATTAATTGCAGCGATATTACTCATTGTGACTTTTCAAATAAATTGAGTATGGCTAAGTATTTTTTCTCCGGCAGATTCTTACACTGTTTTAACCTTGCTGAGCAATGGGCACCAGAAGCAGTAAAATCAGCAATTGAAGGGGTGTCAAACAAAGAAATTTTATCAGCTAATGAATGTATGAGTTGTGCCACAGAAGTTGCTAGAAAAATGGGCGCAAGTGATGAAGAAATGATTATGGTTGCAGGTTTCGCTGGCGGACTTGGTTTAAGTGGTGCAGCATGTGGTGCATTGAGTGCAGCCATTTGGATGAAATCTCTTATTTGGTGTAGAGAAGAATTAAAGAAATCACCTTTGAAAAACCCATATTCAAAAAAAACACTAAACATATTCTATCAAGCAACGAATTCAAAAATATTATGTTCTGATATAACAGGTGAGCATTTTGAGAGCATAGATGAGCATACAAAATTTATTAAAAATGGTGGTTGTGGTAAACTGATTGAAACGCTGGCTAAATCGTAATTTATGATTTTCTAAATAAAATAGATGGAACTTTTAAAAGAATACTTAACCCCATGGTTAATATCTAATAGCCTTGCTATTCTATTTTTAATTAGCGCTATTCAAAAACCAAAATTAGCACGATTGCTTTTTTCTCTATTGTTCTTTTGGGCGTTCTGGATAAACTATACTACAGCTCAGAATAATCCGAATGAATATTTAGAATATGCAGTTTTTTCTCCCTTTGATCTATACGCTGATTTTATAAATGGATGGTTTAAGTCACACATTACCACTATGGTTAAGCTTATCGCATTCGGACAGGGATTAATTGCGATTGGCATGTTGCTAAAAGGTTGGGTATTTCGTCTTGCATGTTTTGGCGCTGTTGTTTTTTTCTTGGCAATTACACCACTTGGGATCGGATCGGGTTTTCCAGCTACCATAATAACATCAGTGGCTATTTATTTTATTTTGAAAAATGATGATTTAAATTACTTGTGGTATTTTAGAACAAAGAATTCAAATCTCAGTAATTAGTAGTACCCATCATAGAGCTATCACAAGAGCAAACAATGTGTAGAATTCAATTCGTCTTATTTTCCTTTCAGAAAATCCATGCTGCTGTATAATTGGTTCGTCCCTTTTGCTATCTTTAGTACCACGCACCAAACTATACACAAACCTTGAATGTCAATTGAAATAAAGAAATGAAAAAATATACGCTAATTTTATTAATTACTATTTTGATTTTTGGGTGTAATGAGCAAAAGGAAATTAGTTCTACAAACCCCGAAAATTGGACTAAAAGACAGGTAGATATTAGTTCAAAGGATTCCCTCGAATATGGAAAATCATATCTTTCTATCTATTCGCAGATCTATAGCAATTCTGAACATAGAACACATAATCTGACCGCCATGGTAAGTATGCGTAATACAAGCGATCTGGATACTATTTACCTGCTTAAAGCAGAATATTTTGATACTCACGGAAAGCTTGTACGTACATACTTTAATCAACCAATATATATGGCTCCAATGGAAACAACGGAAATAATAATAGACGAAGTTGATGTTGAAGGCGGAACAGGATCCAATTTCTTAATTGAATGGAAGACTCCAAAAAACTCTCCAGTGCCTTTGTTCGAAGGAATTATGAGTTCAACTAAGGGGCAGCAAGGATTATCCTTCTCTACACAATCAAAAAGGATCAAATAACAATGCAATTGTTTTGATTTGTATAAATAGGTTTACTGCAACAGCTATAACTCATTTGGACACAGGTTGATAAAATGACACATTGGTCTCAGATCGTATGCTGAGATCGACTGATTATTTTTCTATATTAGTCTCAGATGTTGTATAAATTGATCAAATTACTTCTCTGCCTTTATTTGTGTGGCATTTCTATTCATATTTCTGCGCAACAGTATAGCTATGTTCAATACAATTCTGAGTCCGGAGCCCCTTTTGACCAGGTATCCTCAGTACTTCAGGATCAGGAGGGTTTTATATGGATTGGCAGTCATAACGGTTTGTATCGATTTGATGGAATCCAATTTGACGTTTTTAGCATGCATACCAAAAGCCAATTCATTCATCAGATCCATGAACGTGGAGATAATTTGCTGTTTGTTAATGATATGGGCATCTATCAAATTAACAATTTGCTTAACCAGCCCAAGGTAATTCCATTATTGGAGGGCACAATAATTGAAACAAAGGAGCTTCCTTTTTATCCTAATGATTTTACGCCGGGTAAAGATCAAGACATATGGCTGGCTCAATCCAATCACAGCATTGGGAGGTTGCAACAAGGAGATTTTAAAAACTATCGATTTTCCAAAACGGATAAAGCAGAAAAGCTTGCCATTTATAACGATCCAAATGGCGGCATTTGGGTGTTGAGTCCATTAGATGGATTATTCTACTTTGACAAGGCCACTGATACTTTTGAAAAAAAGCTGAATATAAAAAATGGGATATCCCTATTAATTCACAAGGATCAGCTTTTGGTGGGTAGCGATGCACTTCACGTCTATACAATTCAGGATGACAAGCTCCAACCACTCAAAACTATTGCGCTAGATAATGACCAGATTACTGCGATGTATGCAGATCAAAATGATCAATACATCATCGGGACCAGGAAAGGAAAGTTATTTATAGTGTCTGATGTAAACGATACTCCTCAAACTATATATGGAGCCAATGAAGCTCACAGGGTGGAAGAATTAGATTTTGGACATATCTATGAAATTTATGTAACTAAGGATAGTAAAAGTAATAATGATAAACTTTGGGTTGGTTCAGATACCGGACTTTGGCTGCTCCAGCAACGCTTTTTCAAAACCGTGAAAAATTTACCCTTAAATAACCCTATCAGTATAGCTATGGGAAATGATGGGAAAGCCTGGGCACCCATTAACTATTTATATGAAATCTCTCCCCAGGAAGATGAATTCACTGCCGAGCCTGTTTATAACAAATTACAAGCAAATGCGGTTGCTCAAGACAAGGCCGGGTTCCTATGGGTTACCACATCTACCCCAACAGTTGAATTATTAAAATATACCAATAACAAGATAATTAAACGATACGATGATTTCCATGACCGGGGAGAGGCCATTTTCAATCTTTACCCGGACAGTAAAGGGAACCTTTGGTTTTGCCAGGCCCCTTTGAATAAACCCATTATCGGCATCGCAAAAATCAATGCAAAAGGGGAAATTAAGTATTACGATGAGACGAAAGGTTTTTCCAGCAGGGTTCTGGCGATAAAAGAAAGTGCCCGAGGTGAAATATATGCCGTTGGTATCGGCGAAAAAAGTTACTTGTATCGATTTGATCCGGAGCAAGATCAATTTGTGAACCTTAGCCCTGCCCTTCCTTTTACAGCCATGCTCAATTTTGAAGCCCATGATTTGACCATTGACGATCGCGGTATCGTATGGTTAGCAACTACAGATGGCTTGCTCCGATACGATGCTGAAAAAATTACACTGATCCAAAATGATATTTTAGGACAGGAAGAGGTAAGGGGAGTAACGCACTACTCCAATAATAATATTTGGATCTCCACGGCCACTAAAGGACTGGTTTTTCACCAACAAAATACCTCCACCGTTTTAGGGGAGACAGAAGGATTACCTGCCGTCATTAGTGCTTACCGATGTATCACTACAGATGCTCAGGGACGCCTTTGGGCTGGCACAGCAGAAGGCCTGGTATACTCACGTAGTTCTGCGGCAACCCTTCCATATTCCAATTCGCCTAGGATAAGGAAAATTATGATCGATCAAAGTGAATTTACCAAGGGCTTCAAGGATGTTTTAAAAATAAAAAAAGGTGATGAGCTCAACTTGCACATTACAAATTTATCCTTTCCGGCTAAAAATGTTCAATACCAATACAGACTAGTTCCCAAAGAAGATAGACAGATCATATTGGAAGAACGGCCCTGGCAATCTAACGGAAATAACAATGTACTAGGATTACCCCAGGTTGAAACAGGTGATTACTACCTGGAATTACGAGCTAGACAAGCTGGAGGCTACCAATGGAGTACCCCTTTGGAAATTGAGTTAAATGTATTTCTGCCCTTTTATTTGCAAACCTGGTTCATTTATGGTTCGCTTGGTCTGTTGATCTTATTTATATCATATTACTTTAGATTCTATGTAAAACAACGCTTCAGCAGATTGCAACAAGTTTTGAAATACTCCAATGAAAAGTTGGCGATAAAGGAAGCACAACTCAATCAAAAGATTCGAGAATTTAGAGAACAGCAAGAAGAATTGGATAGTGCCAATTCGAATATCCACACCCTTAAACTTTTTATCAAGGAAATTCCCAAAAAGGCATCCTGGAATGACATCATCACTGCGATGGGTAAAGCCGTTAACCAATCTACTGATATAAATGCTTTTGAAATTGCATTTAAGGAAAAAAATGAAATCGTACATAAGGGGTTTTCCAATCAGGAACGAAGTGGTTATACCTTTAGAAGCAAATCCTTCAACCCTAAAACCAGTTTAACATGCTGGGCTATGTCCAACAATCAGGAAGTCTTAATTAATGACTTCCATAAGGAGCATACAATGTACATTGCAGAAAAGGCTGCCTACCGTTTTAGTTCTTTATTGTTTATTCCTTTTAACTTAGAGAATGATCAGCCCGTAGTGTTATGTGCTTACAGTATCCAGAAAGATCAATTTGACCCTAATGATCTGGTCATGTTTAGAATTTTAGCCCAGTTTATCTACTTTTCTATTAAGGCTGAAATAACAAAAGAGGTATGAAGAATCAATGGTTTCACATATTAATCGTGTTATTCTTTTGGGGTAATAATTTGCAGGCCTATGCAGAAAAAGATACAATTGTTGTAGGGATTTACCATAATCCACCTTTTGTAATAAAAACGGAAGATGATGGTTTTGAAGGTTTGAGTATTGAGTTATGGGAAAATATAGCCCAGTCTGCCGATCTGACTTTCCGTTATGAAATATATTCTGATTTCGTCGGTATTTTAAAGAGACTTGAGTATCAGGATATAGATCTAACCATTAATCCAATGGATGTTAATTATTCGCGGGTTAATAAGTTTGATATGACTCAGCCCTATTTTATTTCTAGTATTGGAGTAGCAATCCCTTACTTAAACCGCTCTCCCTTGGCCGTTTTTGTCAGCAATATTTTCTCGCTCCCTTTTTTAGAAATCATAGTGTTACTCATTTTTGTCATTTTTATTTTTGGTTTTTTTCTATGGCTTGTTGAAAGAAGGCACAATAAATTTCAATTTCGTCCCGGCGTGTTAGGTCTTTTCGACGGGTTATGGTGGTCTGCAGTAACCATGACAACTGTGGGTTATGGTGACAAAGCTCCCAAGTCGAATATAGGAAAAGCGATAGCAATTATCTGGATGTTTACTGCGGTGATCATTATTTCTAGTTTTACTGCAGGAATTGCTTCCACTCTAACTATTAGTGGATTACAAACCGACATACAAAATGCCGAGGATATTAGATTGGTGAAAAATATTTCGGTTGTAGGAGCTACAACCGGAGAGTCCTATTTATTGGAGGAAAATATCCCTGTCCATAAAACGTATGCCTCTCCAATACTTGCACTAAGAGCACTTGCCAAAAAAGAAAATGATGTACTGCTATACGATCGGACCATTTTGCAGTATTATATTAATCGCCTTTCTTTAGATGAAAAGGTGAAACTACTCCCCTTCACCTTGAAAGAGCACTACCAAAGTTTTATGTTACCAAAGAACCATCCAGATTTTGACCGGATCAATGTTGGTTTGATGAAGGAGATCCAGAAGGAACGCTGGGGAGAATTGCAAAGGAAGTATGATGTTAAAGGGAAATAAGAAAAGATTCAACTATCTTCAGATCGTCCCGTAAGCACATATGGGGTACCTGGAAAGTGGTAGAAGATTAATTCCGAATAGCACCTTGGGGCAGAAAAACATGACAAAGGATTATGATCATAGTACCGCATACCATTACTCTGTATACAGACCTTCACTGCATTCAGAAATCCTAACTGAATTCTTTGGAGAACAGGGAAAATATGGAATGGGATTAGATATAGGTTGTGGGACAGGGCATTCTGCAATTGCCTTGACGAATTTTTGCGAAAAGGTAATTGGTATTGACCCAAGTAAGGACATGTTAGAAAAGTCTATCGCACACCCAGGTGTAGCATACCAATTACAGCATCGAGAAAAATTAGAATTTGCGGATGATACTTTTGATGTAGTGACATATGCGGGATCTCTTTACTACACAAAATCTCAGCAAATTCTCAATGAAACGGTAAGGGTCTGTACTAGGGATTCCGGCATAGTGGTTTATGATTTTGAACTGTTTCTAGAGGAAGCACTTAGAATGCTACAAATTGATGCTGATTCTAATCCACAATCGGAATATGACCATCGAACAAATTTCTCTGGTTTGGATCAAAAACAAATACAAATTGAAAAGGAGCTACATACATCGGTTTCGGTAGAAATGTCTCTATCAGATCTCGCTCATCTAGTGTTATCTGTAAAGGACAACTACACCCTATTACTAAATTCTTTTGGGAACAACGGGCTCCACGACAAAGTTTCACAAAAATTGTATTCAACATTTAAGACAGAAAAGACAACAATTAACGGAATGACTTATCTAACAAGTTACAGGGTAAAAAAATAAAGAATCAATATGCCCGGAGCATTTGTGTACATTGATCACCTATTATTTCTAGTCGGTTAATCATCAAACTATGGACCTAAAAGACAACCACATAAATTACATTGAGTTTAAGGCGAAAGATCTTGAAAAAACGAAGGAATTCTATTCAAAGTGCTTTGATTGGACCTTTACAGATTATGGCCCAACGTATATATCCTTTTCAGATAGCGGACTTGAAGGTGGTTTTGAGAAAACAGAAAATGACATTATAAATGGCGCGTTGATAGTGCTATATCACAACGATCTAAAATTGATAAAAAGTAAGATCAAAGCCGCTGGTGGTAAGATCACAAAAGATATTTTTTCTTTTCCAGGCGGACGTAGATTCCATTTTATTGATCCCTCAGAGAATGAATTAGCAGTATGGTCCGATAAATAAAATAATGAAAAGACTATCTAAAACTCTTGTAGAATAAATATTTACTTGTTGGTCAGTACCCAAAGCTCTACCTCTTCAGAAGAACGCCAATGCAGATCGCGCTTGGTTTTTTTAGAAGCGGCCTTCACTTTCTTTTTAAAGCATCTTTCCAATTGAAATCGGCCACCTTGGGCAAGTTCCTTTTCTATTGGATGCTCCCTGGTCACATTGGTTATTTGTGCCAGATTAGAGAATATGAGTAGCAATTTTCCGTCTGGTAAAAGTCGTTGTTTTGCCCCTGCAAAAAAATCAGAGAATAGGTTCTTATTGTAATAAATAGCTTCATCAATACTATCCAGTTTTTGAGATGCCGGTAACCAGGGCGGGTTAAACACAATTAGTTCGGTCTGCTTTTCAAACCTACCAAAAAGAGGTTTAAAATCTAATTCTATCTTTCGGGATAACTTTGTGTTGCCCATAAACTCGGTTAATCCTACAATTGCATTAGGATTTGTATCTGTCC
>NZ_CAMYKH010000002.1 GCF_947258935.1 uncultured Muriicola sp. | reverse complement strand
GAAGAGGAACTACGAAATGAAAACATCGAACGTTTTCAACAACAGCAAGCAAAAGAAGAACCTGTGCATACAAAAGATGTTTCTTTGTTCTCTAAGGGATTAAAATTCGTAGCCATTTCGGCTTTGGTCGCCACCTTGGTTTTGGCTTGTAATGCGCTATTCGGAAGTACTACGGAAGCAAATTATATCGAAAATCGGGAACTCTTTTATACCTACGCATTCATTTGTACCATCATTTATTTCGTGTTGGCCTATTGGGCGCTAAAACGCGGGAAACAAAAAACAACAGCATAAACATGGAAATTCCATTACAGCTCAATCAGGAAAATTTACAAGAATTGGAAAACCGTATGCCCGTACCGAAATATACACGTGCATCGGATACATCGGGAATCGTTCATATAGGTGTAGGTGGCTTTCACCGCGCCCATCTAGCTTACTATTTGCACCAATTAAAAAATGACGGCGCGGCCCCTACATGGGGAATCTGTGGAATCGGTTTACGCGAAGCGGACAACAAACTCTATGACATTTTCAAAAAACAAGACCATCTCTACACCCTTATGGTCAAACACCCAAACGGAAAAATCGAACCCGAAGTCATCGGGTCGATCGTTGATTTTAAAATGGGCACCACAGATCCCGAACCTGTCATCGCCCGAATGGCAGCTGCCGAGACGAAGATTGTTTCGTTGACCATTACCGAAGGAGGTTACAATTTTAATCCCAATACGGGAGAATTCAATTTTGATAACCCTGACATTCAACACGAATTACAAAACCCGCAGGACCCAAAAACCGTTTATGGGTTTCTAACTGCGGCCTTAAAAAGACGTCGCGATGCACGGCTACCTGCTTTTACGGTGCTGTCTTGTGATAATATCGAACATAACGGCGATATGGTGCATAAGATGCTACTCGCCTTCGCTGAAGCGCAAAACTCTGACCTGGCCAAATGGATAGCAAAGGAGGTCTCCTTCCCCAATAGCATGGTGGACCGTATAACCCCTGTTACTACCCAATCCGATATTGAGTTCTTAGAGAAAACCTACGGACTAAAAGATGAGTGGCCGGCGGACGGCCTGCGTTTGAAAAAGTAGGCGTACAATTCGTACCCGATGTGGGGCCCTATGAAAAAATGAAACTGCGACTGCTGAATGCGGGGCATTCAGTCTTGGGACTTTTAGGAGCCCTGCACGGCCACCCTACGATTAATGCCTGTGTAGAAGATGAGCTCTTCGCCTCCTATTTACGCGCCTTTTTTGACGAAGAAGCTACTCCAGTTTTAGGGAACATTGAAGGCATTGATTTAACGGACTACAAAAACAGTCTGCTCGAACGATTTGCAAACCCCAATATCAAAGACAGCGTCATCCGTATTTGCGCGGAGAGCTCTGCCAAATTACCCAAGTTTTTGATTCCAACCATTCATGAAAATTTGGCTACGGGCGGCAGCATCAAATTCGCCACTTTGGTCATTGCGGCATGGTGCTTTTACAGTGACAAACAAGTAGACCAAAACGGTCAGCCGCTGGAAATTATTGATGCCATGCATAGCGAATTGCATGCTACTGCGAAAGAAACGGCAAATGATGCGTTGGCTTTTATCAAGCAAGAATCGCTCTTTGGTGCACTTGTAGAAAATGAGCGTTTCGCGGAAAGCTATACTTCGCTGCTGGAAGAACTGTACCAAGGTGCTGACATTAAGAAATTGATGCGAAGTATGCTTTGAAGAAACTAATAGTACTTTTTTTGTAGGTCATAAGTAAAACCCCATGCTTCTTATTGTATGAAACAAACCCATTGTCCAAGAATATAAAACAGACACCATGTTCAAACCTTTTAGTCCTCCTATTGCATATAATGATGCAAAAAAACAAGCCATAGAAATCCTTAATCAAATGACCATCGATGAGAAAATCTCAATAATAGGTGGTTACAACATGTTTTACACAAAAGGGTTTGAAAAGTTTAATATACCGGCGCTGTATTTATCCGATGCCACACAAGGTGTTAACATACGACCAGAGCTTCCTAACCAACTTGAAAAATCGGTTGCTTTCCCAAGTCCAATAGCCTTAGCAAGTACTTGGAATAAGGAGTTGTCAAGTAATTATGCAAAATCTATTGGCGAAGAATGTAGAGCTGGGGAAATTGCGGTGCTTTTAGGGCCAGGAATGAACATTTATAGAATATCTCAAAACGGTAGAAACTTTGAATACTTTGGCGAAGATCCGTATTTGGCCGCGCGTATGGTAGAAAATTATGTAGTAGGTATGCAAGAAACAGGTACTATGGCTACTTTAAAGCATTTTATTGCCAATAATACAGACTACAAAAGAAGAACATCAAATTCTATAGTTGATGATAGAGCATTACGTGAAATTTATATGCCAGCGTTTGAAGCAGGTGTTAATGCAGGGGCAATGGCTGTTATGACTTCCTATAATTTGGTAAATGGTGAGTATGCAGGCCAAAACAAAGATGTTATTACAGGTCTTTTACGTGAGAATCTAGGTTTTAAGTGGTTGGTTATGAGCGATTGGTGGTCGGTTTTTGATTCCGAAAAAGTGATAAAATCCGGACTTGATCTGGATATGCCTGGTGAACCTAGAGAAGAATATCCTGCTTATATGAAAAAAGATAAATTCTTTTTACGTTCTTCCGCACAATCGCTTCTTGAAGATGGAAAAGTGGAAGAAGCAGACATCGATAGAATGGTAACTAACATATTAACCACACAAATAGCGATGGGTCTCCTTGAACGTCCCGTAAAAGATACTAGCTATTTCGAAAATTTCGATGATCATATTGAGGTCGCCTTACAAACAGCGCGTGAAAGTATGGTACTTCTCAAAAACAATGGTGTTTTACCCATACCTAAATCAGCAGATATTTCAATTTTACTTACTGGAGAATATTCGGAAAAAATTCCTTGTGGTGGAGGTGCTGCAGAAGTTAAAGGTTATGATACTATAACCATGCTTGCAGCGCTAAAAGAGGTATATGGGACCAAAGTCACTTACCAGGAAAAGCCCGATAATCAAACTATAAAAAATGCTGATTATGTGATATATAGTGCTGGAACATTTGATTCTGAAGGGTGGGATAAATCGTTTGATTTTCCAGAAACTGTTAATAAAGCCATTAAAAACATAGCGTTACTAAATAAGAATACTATTGTAGCTGTGAGCTCTGGTAGTGGCATGAATATGACCGAATGGAGCAATGAAATTGCAGGCTTAATTTACAGCTGGTATCCAGGACAAATTGGGTTTAAAGCTTTTGCTGAAATAGTAGCTGGTAGTACTAATCCATCTGGAAAGTTACCTATCACTATAGAGAAAACATTTAAAGATTCACCAGGATACGGTTACATCCCTAAAGGTGCAGCATTATACACAGGTTGGCAAGAAGATCATAAGATTATAGATCCAATAATTGATGTGAAATATGACGAAAGCATATTTGTTGGTTACCGTTGGTACGAGCATAAAGAAATTGAGCCACTTTATAACTTTGGCTTTGGCTTGTCTTATACAACATATGAATACAGCAATTTGAAGATTGAACAAGCATCAATCAAAGCAGGCTCATCCGTAAGTTTTAAAATTGATATTAAGAACGCTGGAGCAATGGATGGACAGGAAATAGTCCAAATATATGTTCGTGATATAGAATCTTCTGTGGAACGTCCTTTAAAAGAGTTGAAAGATTTTCAGAAAGTACAGTTAAATGCAGGAGTTAAAAAAACCTTGCATTTTACATTAACGGAAAGAGACTTTGCATTTTGGGATGTAAAAACAGAAAATTGGATAGTTGAGCCAGGGCAATTTGAAATACTTGTAGGATCTGCTTCTAATAATATTTTAGCAAAAGGTCTACTTGAAATAGTCCAATAAACAATTATTCAATTATGAGCAATAAAGTTTCGGTTAAGGAGAAAATAGGCTACGGATTAGGAGATGCAGCAGCTAATATTGGCTGGCGAGGAGTAGGAACGTTTTTGTTCATATTCTATACCGACGTGTTTGGATTAGATCCAGTGACAGTAGGTGTCCTGTTTTTAACAGCACGTTTGAGCGATGGTATCAGTGATGTCGTGATGGGTGTTATTGGTGATCGTACCAAATCAAAATACGGCAAATTTCGACCATGGATCCTCTGGACTGCGATTCCCTTAGCAATTAGTTTAATTCTACTTTTTTCTAGCCCAGACTTTAGCGCCTCTGGGAAAATCATTTATGCTTATATCACTTACCTCTTTTTTACGCTCATGTACACAGCCAATAACGTACCATATGGTGCGTTGATGGCCGTTATGTCCGGAGATGACAAAGAACGTACAAGTATTGGGGCCTATAGAATGGTAGGTGCATTTGGTGGAGGAATTCTTGTTCAGGGAGCACTGCTCTTTCTTATTGCCTATTTCGGAAATGTAGATCCTTCGGTAGAGGTCTCAAAACTGGAGAACAATACGTATCAAGTTGACATTGCCGCCACAAGAGATGTAGAGAATACTAATATAAAAACCGAGGATGGAATCGCCACTTTTAAATGGAACGATGACCGTAATTTGGAAAATACGCCTACTGTCGGTAAGAGCTTTAACATGGAATCTGGAAAAACGTATTCCTTTATAGTCGCAGGAGAATCTAATTTAACTTCAGAAAATCTGAGAATTATTGATCAAAAGAGGGGTTATAGTTACTCTATGCGTTCAATGGCAGTTGTTCTTGCGATTTTAATGTTTATCACCTTCTATACTACAAGAGAACGGATACTACCTCCAAAGGATCAGAAAGCCAATCTAAAACAAGATTTTAAGGATTTGGTTAACAATAGGCCATGGTGGACATTGCTTATTACTGGGATATTTTCAAGTTCCTATAATGCCATCAAACAAGGTATTATAATTATATATTTCACTCATTATTTACACGATCAATTATTGGCTGCGTCTTATCTTGTAGGGTTAATGTTGGTTTCTATTGTAGGTGCAATTTTAATGACGCCATTAAGTAATAAATATGGAAAACGGAAAATGTTTATTTATTCTTTGCTTATTTCTGGAGCTGTTATATCCCTTTTAATATTCTGCGATTCAACTGCTGTTGTCCTTATTTTTACAATTGGGTTGCTTTCAGAACTCATTGGAGCCTTTTTTTCCTGCTTATTCTTTGTGATGTTAGGTGATGCTGCGGATTATTCAGAATGGAAAAATAATCGTAGAGCTACGGGCTTGGTTTATTCAGCAGGATCGTTTGCAACTAAATTTGGAGGAGGTATTGCAGGTGCTATCATAGGATTGATTTTAGGTGCCTTCCACTATAATGGTCAGGACACTACTTCTATTGAAGGCGCAATTCCCGGTATAAAAATGTTAATGAGTTGGGTGCCTGGTATTGTTGCGGTAATTGGGGCAGGAATAATGCTGTTTTATCCTCTAACAAAGAAAAAAATGGGTGAGATAACTTCGACATTAGAGCAACGACGACTTGATGAAGCAAACAAAACTACTGGTTGAACGAATGATAAACATGGAGTTTTGTTTAAAAAAAAGGGTTAAATATTAATGAAGAAAAATAGAATTATTTGTTTTGGAGAAATACTTTGAGATGTCTCCCCCCCTACCGTTAGTTTGCAACTAGTGACAACAGTAGTTCACATCCTATTGAACGAACTAGTTAAAATCTCATATTTAAGTTATGGATAAGAAAAATAATAAGACGGGATCTATAGAATACACTCTAGTTCGCGGTGAAATACAGTCGGGTTATGGAGTTGCCTCTGGTAAAGGCAAGGATGAGCGATATCCGGAAGGGACTTTAAAACAACAGTTTCAACATTTTCTTGAACGAGGTCTTGATTTGAGCAACTATTTCATGGGTACCATCAATTTAGATATTTCTCCTTGCTCCTATAAAATAAAGAAGCCAAAATATTTTTTTAAGAACATAGATTGGTCGGATTATATTCCTCCAGAGAATTTTTATTTTTTTGATGTATCTCTCTATTATAAAGATGAAACCTATAAAGGATTGGTTTATTTACCCGATCCCGAAACTAAAGAAGATCATATTCAAAAGCCCACTATGCTCGAATTAATCCTTCCAAAAATAATGGGCTTGGAATACGGTGTTATGGTAGATATAGCGCTCAACAAAGAGCAACTTGATATAATCGCCAAGTAACCATTAGAAAACAGAACAGTATAAAATATAATATTCCCCTAGACTAAGGCACCACTAATTCCAGAGCACTTCTCGCAAACGGAAAAGCAATGCCTGGAGAAAGCCACGAAAATTTTACAACTACTGGAATTTGTAATTACAAAAAATCAACGAGGAAAGGTCAGAAATTAATAATGTTTTACAACAACGGCTATAATCCAGCCATGCTTTTTCACTTTCCTGAAATTTACTACATGTAAATACAACATGAATGGAATAAATAACTGCGGCAGTCAAAGATGCCGAGATCATAACCGGCACCGTCACAATCGTAGTGGTTTTTTATTAGTCTTTCTTTACGCTTAACACCAATACAGGGATCTTGGCTGAGAATTCGGCCTTATGAATCGTATTCTTTTCCCACAAATTGGTAAACACCCCTCTTTTCCTTCGAAATACACAAAGCAAATCCGGATGTTCAGCCTGAATATGTTCTAAAATTCCTAAATACGTGGTGGCGTGTTCTGCCAACGTCAAATGAGAACTGATATCCATCAATGCTGTATTTATCTGCAGGTCTCTGTCAATATATCCGGGAGTCTTTACGAGTAATAAATGGATCTTGGATTTAAATTTTTTCTTGATCTCTATTAACGGATTAAGAATTCGTTTTCTTTTTAAGACACCCGACTTAAATCCTACAAGGACAATCTTAAATGGAGTAAACTTCGTTCCTTTAGGCACAATCAATGTCGGGATCTCTGTTCTTTTTATGATCCTTCCAGATGTATGACCTAAATACAATTCTTCCTTAATATCATTACTTCTTGGAGCAATTACTATTAGATCTATCCCAAGTTTATCATTGATCTCTTTTAATCCATCAATTAAATCTCCGTTATAGGTGGCTATTTTGATCTCAACTTTCTTTCCGTCCACCTTATTGATGATCTCTTTAAGCCTTTCTTTTCCACTTTGCGCTACTTTGGCTGAAATATCTTTTAAATTTCCCGCGCCTTTGGTCACATTAAATACTTCCATTACAAACACCTGCGAAGAAAATTTAGACGCTAGATCTACAGCGTATTGAAGCGTCTCATGTGCATTTGGGGAGGTTCCGATGGGTACTAATATGTTCTTCATAATGGTTAGCGATTAATACTATAAATTTACGGATTAATTGGAATGATTAGATGATTAGACCTGCAAAGATAGAAGAAATTCCCCAGATCTTGCGTCTTACCAAGGCCTGCGCACAGTATATGATCGGCAGTGGAATATATCAATGGAATGAGCACTATCCCTCCAAAGAGGCATTTTTGAGAGATGTGGCAAGGGAAGAACTTTTTGTGCTAGAGCATCATTCCATGATCCAGGGGTGTATTGCCATCTCTTCCATGATGGACGAGGAATATGTCCCTGTTGAATGGCTCACGCCAAATGATAATAATCTCTATATTCATCGTTTGGCAGTACTTCCCGAACTACAGGGTAAAGGCAAGGCCAGGTTGTTAATGGATGCCGCAGAACAGAAAGCAGTTGATGAAAAGTATACTTCCATCCGTTTAGATACCTTTAGTAAAAATGAACGAAATCAGCGCTTTTATGAGGCCCGTGGGTACCAAAAACTTGGCCCTATTTATTTCCCGAACCAAAGTATTCATCCCTTTTATTGTTATGAACTAGTATTATAATCTTGATTATTTGAAAACCGTAGTCTCATTTAAGACCATTAACAAATTGGCCATCCCGGCCACCATAGCCGGCATTGCAGAACCTATCCTATCTATAACAGATACGGCTATTGTTGGCAACATTCCTGTTAATGGGCTGGAATCTCTTGCGGCTGTAGGCATTGTAGGGGCCTTTCTATCTATGCTTATTTGGATATTGGGGCAGACCCGAAGTGCCATTTCGGCCATCATTTCTCAATATCTGGGAGCAGGAAAGCTACAACAGGTAGCCAACCTTCCGGCTCAGGCCATATGCCTGAATTTGCTTCTAAGTGTTTTGATCCTGGTTGCCACCATCTTTGTGGTAGAAGAGATATTTATGTTGTTAAATGCCAAAGGCAAGATCCTGGAATTCTGTGTGTCTTATTATTCTATCAGGGTCTGGGGATTTCCCCTCACACTGTTCGTATTTGCTATCATGGGTATTTTCAGAGGGCTGCAGAATACTTACTGGCCCATGATGATAGCCATCGTAGGATCTGTACTTAATATTGGCCTCGATTTTGCCCTGGTGTATGGCATTAAGGGAATAATAGCCCCAATGTATTTAGAAGGAGCTGCCTGGGCCAGTCTTATTGCGCAGGGTGTTATGGCTGTAATGGCATTGTACCTTTTAATCACCAAAACAAATATTTCTCTTATACCAACAATGTCATTACATCCTGAGTTAGGTAGATTGATAGGGATGAGTCTGAATCTATTTGTACGGACCGTTGCCCTTAATATAACCTTGGTCCTTGCTGTAAGGGAGGCTACCGCTTTAGGGGATCGATTTATTGGAGCCCACACCATTGCCATCAATTTATGGTTATTTGCCGCATTTTTTATTGATGGCTATGGGGCCGCTGGCAATATTATGGGCGGGCGTCTCCTTGGCGCCAAGGACTATCCCAACTTATGGAAACTAGCCAAAAAAATAATTCTTTATGGTGTTGCCGTAAGTTTGGTGTTAATGGGAATAGGCGTACTACTTTACCGGCCCCTTGGTGCACTGTTTTCAAATGATACAGCTGTGCTGCAAACCTTTTACTCCATTTTCTTTATAGTTATTCTGGCCCTACCTATAAACACCGTGGCATTTGTATTTGATGGTCTGTTTAAGGGCCTTGGCGAAATGAAATACTTAAGAAACGTGCTGCTTGTGGCTACCTTCCTGGGATTTATCCCAATGCTATATTTGGGAAATCTCTTTAATTTAGGTCTGTATGGTATTTGGATAGCCATCACGGTTTGGATGATGATCCGAGGAGGAGCACTGGTCTGGAAGTTCAGGGCAAAATTTCGTCCGCTATTGCAAAAGGTGTAATTTTGAGAAAATCTATGATCCATGGGAACTTCCAGAACAAATGGTAGCCTTTACACCAATATTCAAAATACTGTTGCATCTGTAGAATTTGGCCATCCGGCCAGTAATTCTTTTGTTGCTGAATTACTTCAACGCCTTACCAAGACCCTGGATGAGCTTTCACAAAACAAGGAGGTCTCGCTTATTGTTTTGCGATCTGAAGGAGATGGCGCCTTTTGTGCAGGGGCCTCTTTTAATGAACTAATGGCCGTTTCTACGGAGGAGGAAGGCACCCGATTTTTTAGCGGGTTTGCCCATGTCCTGAATGCCATGCGGCGCTGTTCCCAACCAATTGTAGGCAGAGTTCAGGGAAAAGCCGTCGGCGGGGGAGTAGGACTTATTGCAGCTTGCGACTATGTATTTGCTGTTGAGGATGCCGCAGTCCGACTTTCAGAACTGACCATTGGTATTGCCCCACTTGTTATTGCCCCTGCAGTGGAACGAAAAATAGGCGTATCTGGTTTGGCAGAAATGTCTTTAGCCCCCACTGAATGGAAGAACGCATATTGGGCGAAGGATAAAGGTCTGTACTCCAAAGTCTTTAACACTATAAAGGAGATGGATAAAGAAATTGATTATTTTACTTCCCAATTGGGAGGGATTAACCCACAAGCACTTCGAGAACTTAAAAAAGTGTTGTGGAAAGGCACTGACAATTGGGCCCAATTGTTAACAGATAGAGCGGCTATTACAGGTAGCTTGGCCCTATCGCCTCATACCAAGAAAGCATTAGAGGCCTTTAAAAAATAAAATCGTTTCTTATATGGTGATAGCATGGCCGTGAATTTATCCATCATGAAATATTTAAGTACACCCTATCCCTTTTATTTCCGGGGCAGGTCCCTTTTGCAATTTGGTCTTGCCATCTTCTTACTAGCCTTTTTTTTCAATTACTTCTTCACCCCATTTAATGTAAATACAGCTGAACATAGGATGGATTATTTCTGGATCAGTTTTATACATGCGTTTATGCCCATGGTGATTCTGCTTCTTATATATCCATTTATCCATTTATCACCTTCTATTGATGAGCATTGGACCATTGGAAAGGATATCATTTTTCTCAGTATTTATCTTTTGCTTATCGGCATAGGCCAATTCCTTATAAGAGACCTTATTTACGATAATCCCAATAATTGGTCCTGGGGGTATTTTAGAGAAGAGGTTGGCAATACATTTTTAGTGGGTATCCTTCTGGTTGGCATAATTGTATCCGTAAATTCTAACAGGCTAAATGCCCGTTTTATGAGAGAGGCAAATATTCTGGAGCATTCACGGAGGGTATTCAACACACCCAAAAGTGTCAGCATTGTTCCCATAGAAACACAGGTTAAAATGGACAGGTTCGATCTGGAAATAGATCAATTTCTATTTGCCAAAGCAGAAGGAAATTACCTCATGTTATACATGTATACCGGGAATGATCTGATCCAAGTATTAAAAAGGATCACTATCAAAGAATTTGAAAAACAACTAGGCGTCATAGACCAGATCGTTAGAACACATCGGTCTTATATTGTTAATCTTTCTTTCCTTGAACATGTTAAAGGCAATGCCCAAGGATACCAACTTACACTACAACATGGGAATAGTACCATCCCGGTTTCAAGAAATATGATCCCTACATTTGAGTCCAGGTTACAACAATAGCAATATACCTTGTCATTCACCACAAATCCTTGTCATTCAACACAAAGGATCACAACGCATTTGGTTTAAGAATATCTTTGGGTAAAAGGAAATAGTATGCGACGGTATGATCTGGATTGGTTAAGGGTGCTGGTTTTTGGACTGCTTATCTTTTATCACGTAGGTATGTTCTTTGTTCCATGGGGTTGGCATATTAAAAATAATGTGGAATATTCTTGGCTGCGGTACCCAATGCTGTTCCTTAATCAATGGCGACTACCCATCCTGTTCGTTATCTCCGGAATGGGCACTTATTACGCTTTAAACAAAAGAACGGGACCGCAATTCAGTATGGAACGTATTAAAAGGTTATTCCTTCCTTTAGTGGTGGGCATGCTTATAATTGTTCCTCCGCAGGTATATATAGAAAAGTTTTCCGCCGGGCAATTTCTTGGGTCCTATTTTGACTTTTGGCCATCGAAGGCATTTATCGGTGTATATCCGGAAGGGAATATGAGCTGGCACCACCTCTGGTTCTTACCGTATTTGTTACTTTTTTCGCTGGCCTTGCTCCCTGTGTTTCTTTACCTGCGTAAGCATCCTGGAAACAGATTCCTTTTGAGGATAAAAAATAAGGTTGCCAGTAAGTATGGCCTTTTCTGGCTCATAATTCCGCTGTATTTCTTCGAATCTTTGCTAGAGCCATTTTTTAACATCACCCATGCCCTGATTGGCGATTGGTTTGCGATAGTAAATTACGCTACCCTATTTTTCTATGGCTTTCTGCTGATCTCTGTAAAAGAACAGTTCTGGAAAACGGTAACTGAGCATCGCAGATTTTATCTTATTTGCGGAATAGTTGGGTTTACCCTATTCCTTGGTCTGATAATGACTTTTGAAGATTCTATTTGGGAGCATTTTGTTGAAGCCTTTCTGAAGGTCTTTAATCTATGGTCATGGATCCTTGCACTCTTTGGCTATGCTGCGCGATATTTGAACAAGCAAAGCAAAGCATTGGCTTATTCCAACGAAGCAGTATATCCATTCTATATTCTGCATCAGACGATTACTATTATCACAGCTTATTTCATTATGGACTTGCCCTGGGGGCTCCTGCCAAAATTCCTGATCCTGACGATCGCTACTTTTGGTGGTTCCTATATCATTTATGAAACCTGTATAAGAAGATGGAGACTCATTAGGCCTTTCTTTGGATTGAAAAAACCTAAATAATTGCCCATAACCCATTTAAAATCTTAAAAAGCCAGATAGATTTAAAAGTGCCTTCCTTTTAAAGAATTCCTACCTTTGTCCTTTAAGGAAAGTGCAAATGAGTAAGATACGTGTAACCAAGGAGTTTAGATTTGAAACGGGCCACGCCTTGTATGGTTACGATGGGAAATGTAAAAATGTCCATGGGCATAGCTATAAGTTAGCTGTTACGGTCATCGGAACTCCGGTTTCTGAAAAAGAAGCGGTAAAACTGGGAATGGTGATCGATTTTGGGGATCTTAAAAAAATAGTAAAAGAGGAGGTAGTTGATCTGTTCGATCATGCTACGGTATTCAACAAAAATACACCGCATCTGGAATTGGCCAGAGAGCTGGAAACAAGAGGTCACAAAGTTATATTTGCTGATTATCAGCCCACCAGTGAAAATATGGTGATCGATTTTGCAGATAAGATCAAAGATCGGTTGCCTCAACATCTGCAACTTCATTCCTTAAAACTAAGGGAAACTGAGACGGCCTATGCAGAATGGTTCTCAGAAGACAATAAATAAACCCCTAGCCGTTTTTCCTATCTTTATAACCAAATGAAGCAAATTCTCGTACCGCCAGGAAAGAAGATCTATTTTGCCAGCGATAACCATCTGGGGGCTCCAACCAGGGATAAAAGTGCTGAAAGAGAGCGTATCTTCGTCTCTTGGCTAAGGCACGTAAAAAAAGATGCCGCAGCTATTTTTTTATTAGGAGATCTTTTTGATTTTTGGTTTGAGTATAAAACCGTAGTCCCCAAAGGATTTGTGCGTACTCTGGGCACCCTGGCAGAGATCACTGATAGTGGTATACCTGTATTTTTTTTTACCGGCAACCACGATCTGTGGATGAACGGATATTTTCAGGAAGAACTCGGGATCCCTGTATTTCATCAACCGGAACAATTTGAGATCAATTCAAAACGATTCTTTATTGGGCATGGGGATGGGTTAGGCCCACATGATAAGGGATATAAAAGAATGAAAAAGGTATTTACCAACCCTGTTGCGAAATGGTTCTTTCGTTGGTTACACCCCGATTGGGGCGTACGGGTGGCCCAGTATTTTTCGGTAAAAAACAAGTTGATCTCAGGCGAGGAAGACCAGGAATTCCTGGGAGAGGAAAATGAATGGCTGGTTCAGTATGCAAAGCGGAAATTATCCCAGGACCATTTCGATTTCTTTGTCTTTGGACATCGTCATCTACCTCTGGAAATAGCCTTAAATGAGAATTCCACCTATATCAATTTAGGCGATTGGATAAGCCATTATACCTATGGCGTTCTCGACGGAACCAGCTTTAAGCTCGAGCACTATAACCCTTAGGATGCCCTAAGGTCCTTGAGTTTCAATTGTAAATTTACGGTGCCATTCCAGACATTCTCCTCCAGCGTATAGACCGCACTGAATTCACTCCCATTTGCTACTACAGCTAATTTACTCCCAAGGCCAAAACCGATGGCTCCTATGGGTTGTGGGGTATGTTGTTTAACGGCAAGTTTTAAATGCTTGTTCTCTTCCCCTACTCCTTTAGCGTAGCCAGTATCCTGAAGGTGATGCGATAAAAATACAGGCTTCATATTCCCCGGGCCAAAGGGAGCAAACTGACTAAGGATACGCATTAGTTTTGGGGTTATCTCCGATAGCATGATCTCTGCATCTATATTGATCTCAGGGGTAAGCAGCATTGGGTCAATTGTGCTGGCTACTACTTTTTCAAATTGGGCCTTAAAATCGTCGTATTGGTTCTCAAGAAGTGTTAGACCTGCCGCATATTTATGACCTCCAAATTGCTCCAGGTGATCCTGGCACAATTCCAAGGCATTATACACATCAAAACCCCTCACCGAACGTGCGGAAGCGGCTAATTTATCTCCACTTTTTGTAAACACCAGCGTGGGTCTGTAATAGGTCTCCGTTAGGCGTGAAGCAACTATCCCTATAACTCCTTTATGCCAGGATTCCCTGTAAACCACAGAAGTAAATCTTTCTTCTTCTTTATTTTCCTGAATCTGTACCAAGGCTTCGGCGGTTATCTCCTGATCTAAACCACGACGATCTGTATTAAAGACTTCTATTTCCCTGGCCATTTCTTCGGCCTTAGCCGGATTGGTCTCTGTTAAAAGTGCAACGGCATAACGTCCATGTTCCATTCTTCCGGCGGCATTGATCCTTGGCGCAATGACAAAGACCACATCGGTGATGGTTAACAGGGTCTTTTTCAGCGCCTTAAGGATGGCTTTAAATCCTGGACGATGAGATGCGTTAATGACCTTTAGGCCAAAATGTGCCAAAACCCTGTTCTCCCCTGTCATAGGAACAATGTCTGCAGCAATTGCTGTCGCCACCAGATCGAGGTATGGGATCAGACCATCTATTGATCTGCCCTTGCTAAATTCTATGGCCTGAATCAATTTAAAACCTATACCACAACCGCACAATTCGTCATAGGGATAGGTACAATCTTCTCGTTTCGGATCAAGCACCGCCACTGCTTCGGGCAATTGCTCTCCGGGCCTATGGTGATCACATATTATAAAATCGATCCCTTTTTCCTTCGCATAAGACACCTTATCAATGGCCTTAATACCACAATCCAGAGCAATTATAAGGTCTATCTCATTATCATCTGCAAAATCGATCCCGGCGTAAGAGATACCATAACCTTCAGCGTACCGATCCGGAATATAGGTAGCAACCCTGGGATAAGATTCCAGTAGATAGGAGGATAACAGTGCCACCGCCGTGGTGCCATCAACATCATAATCCCCGTATACCAATATGTTTTGTTCCTTTTTAATGGCCTGTTCTATGCGATCCACTGCTTTGTCCATATCCTTCATCAGAAAGGGATCGTGAAGGTCTTCTAGTTCAGGTCGAAAAAAATGAAGTGCTTCTTCATAGGTGCTTATCCCTCTTTGTAATAAAAGAGTAGCCACCAGTGGGCTAACTTTTATTGCCTTGCTTAATTCCTTGACGGCAACTTCTTCTGGTTTGGGTCGTAACGTCCAACGCATCTGTGAAATTTCAATGGGGCTCATAAGGTACTATTAGAAGATGCATATTCTATGCAGCGCTGGTTTCATTGTTAGAAATTGAATTAAGGCCTAACTGTACTATTGATTTAGGCCTTATGGAAAATAGTTTGCGTAGAGACCGAAGCAAATTTTCGAAACATCTCCATTACCCCGCAGTACTTTTCTACAGACAGGTCTACCGCGCGTTGAAGTTTTTTCTGATCCAGATTGGCTCCGTAAAAATGGTACTCTACTTTTACTTCATTGTAGTATTTAGGATGCTCTTCCGTGAGTTCTGCAATGGTCTCAATATGAAATTTATCTACCTGTAGTTTCATTTTCCTGATAAGTGACGCCACATCTAAACCAGAACATCCGGCCAGAGAGGACAACATCAAAGCTTTTGGTCTAAACCCTTTTCCTTCACCCCCATCTTCAACGTCTGCATCCATAATAAATTCATGGCCCGATGGATTATTGCTCTCAAAAGCCATGTTGCCTATCCATTTGGTAGTGATCTGATTTGTCATACTGTTTTTTTTTGTTTCTTGCTAGCTCAAAATTACAACAATAACTACAAAAAAGATCCTATGCCACTGGTCAATCCGCTTTCTCCTGAACACAATGCTGAAACTAAAGAATTAGCTACATTTTTTAATGAAACGCTTGGGTTCTGTCCTAATTCTGTCCTTACCATGCAGCACAGGCCAGCGATCTCCAAGGCCTTTATTAATTTGAACAAGGCTGTGATGGAAAATCAGGGAAGGGTTACTTCGGCCTTAAAGAGAATGATCGCCTGGGTAAGCAGCAATGCGACAGGTTGCAGGTATTGTCAGGCCCACGCCATCAGGGCGGCTGAACGCTACGGAGCGGAACAGGAACAATTAGATAATATTTGGGACTATAGAACTCATCCTGCCTTTTCAGAAGCAGAACGCGCTGCACTCAATTTCTCATTGGCAGCATCTCAAGTGCCTAATATGGTTGATGAGAACATCAAAACCACCTTGTACAAGTATTGGAATGAAGGTGAGATCGTGGAGATGTTAGGGGTGATCTCACTTTTTGGCTATCTCAACAGATGGAACGATTCCATGGGAACCTCAATAGAACAGGGCGCCGTTGAAAGCGGGGAGCAATATCTTGGAAAACATGGATGGGAAAAGGGGAAACACCTTTAGCAATATCTAATTTAAATAAATAGAAAGTGCCCCGGTAAATATATGGCGAGCATGCCACAAAAGGTGCCTGTGGCCATATTTAGAATACAAGTACAACAGCAAAGGCAACTATTTCTTCCCTCCAACTACCAACACAAATTCGCCCTTCACAGTATGGGTGGTGTAATACGCGAGTACTTCAGATAAGGTACCACGTATAGTCTCCTCATACAATTTAGTAAGCTCTCTAGACACCGCCGCAGGCCTGTCTGGCCCAAAATAAGTAATGAACTGCTCCAGGGTTTTAAGTATTTTGTGGGGAGATTCATAGAAGATCATGGTGCGAGTTTCCTCTGCCAAATGCTGTAATTTGGTTTGCCTTCCCTTCTTTATGGGGAGGAAGCCTTCGAAAACAAAACGGTCTGCAGGAAGACCACTATTCACTAAAGCCGGAATAAGGGCGGTGGCACCGGGCAGACATTCAACAGATATTCCTTCTTCAATGCATGCACGTGTAAGTAGAAATCCCGGATCAGAAATTCCCGGGGTACCCGCATCTGAGATCAATGCAATGGTATCTCCTCCTTTTAATCTATCTACTATTTTACCAACTATCTTGTGCTCGTTATGCATATGATGCGACTGCATAGGCGTGCCGATCTCATAGTGCTTTAATAATTTCCCGCTGGTACGGGTATCTTCTGCCAGAATAAGGTCTGCTTCTTGAAGTACTTTAATTGCCCTTAGCGTAATGTCCTCCAAATTTCCTATTGGGGTGGGTACCAGATATAATGTTCCCATGTACGAATTGCTGTTTGTTAAAAATAAGAAGCCGAAAGTTAGATTCTCAACTTTCGGCCAATACTTTTTTAAATGTCTTTTCTACTTACGAAAACCTGCGCTCAACCAAGGCCATAAAACGAGTAGCATACTCCTCTTTGCCTTTCCAGTTATTGTATTCTGGTTTTACCATGTTTTCGATAAATGCGGTAGATCTATCCTGGCTTTCAATGGTATTTAACTGAGATAAAACCCTGTTAAACTCTTCTGTACTATCATTGAAGAGGTGTTTAACAAATGCCAGGCGGTCATTTAGTCCTACAACCATCTCCTTTGCGCTATGGCTATCGTTCAAAGATCTGCCTTTGGTATTTTCTGAAAGTGTTTCCTTATCTGGAGTAACATCTTCCATGTCATTTTTTAGTACTTCGGTCTTAGCGACAAATTCTGCAAAAAGCTGTTCAATATTGGCATCATTTGGCATTTCAGAGATCATATGTTTTATAGTGTCCATCCCTGGTGTAATAATATCCTCATCATGAGGGTTGCTCTCGGGAACGGTTTTATTTCCATCCATAACGGCTGTAGCCATCTTCTCAAATTTTGCGGCGATCACATTCTTGGAAACATCTATTTCAACATCGTTCAATTTCTCTTCAATAAATTTTAAGACCGCCAATTTTTCATATAAATTCTTCGCAGCCTCATACAATTCAGGAATATCACCCATGTCATGAGAAGTAATGATCTCCGTGGATAACTTCACTAATTCCTCTTTCAATTTACGCTTCATTTCTTTTTATTTTTCTGCCCTGTAAAGGTCTATCTTTTTTAATACTTTTATACTTCTATATTACTAACGGAGGAAATCGCATATTTCGTCTAAAATTACAAAATGTTTCTCGAAAATACTGTTAATCATAAAGAACAATTTGGGTGGATAGAAGTGATCAGCGGGTCCATGTTTTCAGGGAAAACGGAGGAGCTTATCCGAAGATTAAAACGCGCTCAATTTGCAAAACAAAAAGTTGAGATCTTTAAGCCCATCGTAGATACAAGGTATCATGATGAACGTGTTGTGTCGCACGATGAAAATGAGATCAGATCTACCCCTGTGCCGGCGGCGGCCAATATTAGGCTATTGGCAGATAGCTGCGATGTGGTGGGGATAGATGAAGCCCAGTTCTTCGATGATGAGATCGTCACAGTTTGTAATGATCTGGCCAATATGGGAGTTAGGGTAGTGGTGGCGGGACTCGACATGGATTTTAAAGGAAATCCTTTTGGCCCTATGCCGGCTTTGATGGCTACTGCAGAATACGTCACCAAGGTACATGCAGTTTGTACACGCACCGGGAATTTGGCGAACTACAGCTTTAGAAAATCCGATAATGACAATCTTGTCTTACTGGGAGAAACCGAAGAATATGAACCATTGAGCAGGGCTGCTTTTTATAAGGCCATGTTGAAGGAAAAAGTAAGTATGATGAATGTAAAGGCAGCAGAAGTCGTTGAAATTACTACAGCTAAAAAACAAACGAAATCAAAAAAGAAATAAAAACATATATCCCTAATACTATGGAGGTTTATCCCAGGTTTAAATTGTTTCTATGTCTAAGTTGAACGAGACAGTCCTGGAAATTGATCTAAGTGCGCTGGAGCATAATTACTATTTCCTTCGCTCCAAGCTCAACTCCTCCACCAAATTCATGGGGATAGTAAAAGCCTCCGGTTACGGCAGCGATCCATTGATAATTGCAAAAAAATTAGCGGCTCTAAAGGTCGATGCCCTTGCAGTGGCCTATGCAGCCGAGGGTGTTCAATTGCGTAAAGCCGGGATACAATTACCCATTCTTGTTTTACATCCACAAGTAGCTAATGTTGAGCTGCTGATAGAGTATTGTCTGGAACCGAGTATTTACAGTCCAAGAATATTAAAGGCCTTCTGCCAAGCCGCGAAAAATTCGGGGCAAAATGAATATCCTATTCATCTAAAGTTTAATACAGGATTAAACAGACTTGGCTTTTGCGAGAACGATGTTGAGTATATCGCCAAGGAGATCAAAAGCTCTAAAGCTGTAATGATCAAAGGGATATTTTCCCATTTGGCAGCATCGGAAGATGCCGCGGAAAAGGAATTTACCCAACGCCAAATTGCAGGATTTGAAAAGATCGTAAAAGATGCCGAAGCAGCTTTCGGACCTATCCCTATAAAACATTTGCTTAACACCTCAGGGATCTTAAACTATCCTGAGGCCCAATGGGATATGGTACGGAGTGGTATTGGACTCTATGGCTATGGAAATGACCCTGCCATTGATCCCTTATTAAAGCCAGTGGTTTCTTTAAGAACTATCATTTCGCAATTACATGCCATAGAACCAAATGAAAGTGTAGGTTATAACAGGGCCTATCGTTCACAAGGATCCAGGACCACGGCTACTCTTCCCCTTGGCCATGCCGATGGAATTGGCAGACACTACGGGAACGGCAGAGCTTCCGTCATCATACATGGTAAAAAAGCTCCCATCATTGGCAATGTATGTATGGATATGCTTATGGTAGATGTTACGGGCATTGAATGCAGGGAAGGAGATGAAGTTACCATTTTTGGAAAGGAGCAATCGGCAGAGGTCTTTGCCGCCTACGCAAATACGATCTCTTATGAGCTTATTACCAGTATCTCTTCGCGTGTAAAACGTGTTTATAAGTAATGCCAATTACTTCATTTCTACCCTTTTAGGTGCGTTGAAAATACTTATCTTGCAAGTACTACAAACACTAACATTAACTAATTAAAACAGACAATCAATGTTTAAAGAATTTAAGAATTTTATTATGACCGGCAACGTCATAGAATTTGCAGTTGCCGTAATTTTGGCTGGGGCCGTTGGCCAGGTGGTCAATGGATTTGTCAATGACATCATAATGCCAATTGTTGGCGAATTTTCTGGTGGAGTTGACTTTGCGAATCTCAAATATGTACTAACCGAAGCATCGGGAGTAGCAGGCGAGGCAGGGGCCATTGCAGAAAATGCCATTCGCTATGGGGCATGGATCAATACTATTGTGAATCTTATTATTGTAGGATTTGTGTTGTTTATGATCATCAAGGCTTATAACAAAACTAAAACACCTCCACCTCCACCGGCACCTTCAGGACCTAGTCAGGAAGACCTATTAGGAGAGATCAGAGATCTTTTAAAGAAGAAATAAGAAGTTGTTTCCTGCATAGTCAGGAAAGCCGCTACACTGAATAGCAATCTAAACCCCTTGTTTGGTATAAAAACTAAACAAGGGGTTCTTTTTGTTATAAAAATAACAAGTTGTTATATTTTTATAAAACTTTATTCAGAGTTTGCGGCATCATTCTCATTCGATTACCTTTGGCCTCATAATAAATTATCGATATGAAACTAGCGGTCGTAGGTGCTACAGGCATGGTAGGTGAGGTGATGCTCAAAGTGTTGGCGGAACGAAATTTCCCCGTAACAGAGCTATTGTTGGTAGCCTCAGAAAGGTCGAAAGGAAAGATACTCCAATATAAAGAGCGTCCATATACCGTTATTGGTTTACAAGAAGCCGTTGAAGCCAAACCAGATATTGCTATATTTTCTGCAGGAGGCGACACCTCTTTGGAGTGGGCACCAAGGTTTGCCGAGGTGGGTACAACAGTGATAGATAATTCATCTGCCTGGAGAATGAATCCGGAGATCAAATTAGTAGTGCCGGAGATAAATGCCAATATATTAAGTAAAGAAGATAAGATAATAGCGAACCCCAACTGCTCTACCATACAACTAGTTATGGTACTGGCGCCTCTTCACAAGGCATATGTTATGAAGCGCGTAGTGGTTTCTACTTATCAATCCGTGAGTGGCACCGGGATAAAGGCTGTGCAACAAATGGAAAATGAAATGGTAGGTGCCAAAACAGAAATGGCCTATCCCTACCCTATCCATAGAAACGCATTACCGCATTGTGACGTTTTCCTGGAAAATGGCTACACCAAAGAGGAAATGAAATTGGCGATGGAGCCTCAAAAGATATTAGATGACTCCAGTTTCGCCATTACTGCAACAGCAGTGCGCATCCCAACAGCCGGTGGGCATTCAGAATCTGTGAATGTGACCTTTGGTAAAGACTTTACCCTGGAGGCTGTACGGCAACTCTTAAGAGACACGCCGGGAGTAGTGGTACAAGACAATCCGGATACCAACACCTACCCCATGCCCCTATACGCCCATGACAAGGACGATGTCTTTGTAGGAAGGATCCGCCGTGATGCGTCGCATCCCAATACGCTAAACATGTGGATCGTGGCCGATAATTTGAGAAAAGGAGCTGCTACGAATGCAATACAAATTGCCGAGTATCTTGTACGTAAAAATCTGGTCTGACAATGGAGGTTTAAAACTCTGTTAAAAAGGCAATCCATCTTTCTTAACCAGAATATTTTAAGGTATTTTTAGGGCAATCAAGAAACACTATATATGAAAAAAATTGTCATTGTCCTTACCGCATGTATCGCCTTTCTGGCGTGTAAAAACGAATCAACCTCAGAACTCTTAACCGTGAACTATCCTGTTACTGAAAAAGTAGATACCGTAGACACTTATTTTAACACAGAGGTCCAGGATCCATTTCGCTGGCTGGAGGATGATCGCAGTTCTGAAACTGAAGCATGGGTTACCGAACAGAACAAAGTTACTTTCGGTTATTTGGAACAAATTCCCTTCAGGGAAGATCTGAAAAACCGAATGGAGAAATTATGGAACTATGAAAAAGTAAGTGCCCCATTTAAGGAAGGAGCGTATACTTATTATTATAAAAATGATGGTCTACAGAATCAAAGCGTGGTCTACAGAAAAAAAGAGGGTGGTAAAGAAGAGATCTTTCTGGATCCAAACACTTTTTCTGAAGATGCCACTACTTCCCTGGCCGGACTTAGTTTTAGCAAGGACGGTTCTCTGGCTGCCTATCTTATATCTGAAGGTGGAAGCGATTGGCGAAAGGCCATTGTACTAAATGTAGCATCTATGACCGTCGTAGAGGATACCCTTACCGACATTAAGTTCAGTGGAATTGCATGGAAGGGTAATGAAGGCTTTTATTATTCAAGTTATGATAAGCCCAAGGGTAGTGAGCTTTCTGCCAAAACAGATCAGCATAAAGTATATTATCACACTTTAGGAGAAGCACAGTCCAAAGACCAACTTGTTTATGGAGGTTCGCTAGCTGAAAAACACCGGTATATTTCTGCAAGTGTCACAGAAGATGAACGTTATCTTGTCTTATATCCTGCAACCACTACCTCCGGAAATAAACTGTTGATACAGGATCTCACAGATCCTAATGGACTTTTAATTACGGTCCTCAACGATACAGATTCGGACAGTTATGTTATTGACAATAAAGGTGCAACGCTATACATTCAAACCAACAGGGATACTCCAAATAAAAAAGTAGTCACCGTAAGTGCTTTAAAGCCGAGTCCTGAAAATTGGAAGGATTTTATCCCTGAAACGGAAAATGTGCTCAGCACAAGTACCGGTGGTGGCTATATTTTTGCCGAATATATGGTAGATGCCATCTCTAAAGTGATTCAGTACAACTACGATGGGAAACTAATTCGCGAAGTAAACTTACCAGGGATCGGAACCGCCGGTGGATTTAGTGGTAAGCCGGAAGCTAAGACCCTTTATTTCTCCTTTACCAATTACAATACCCCAGGTTCCATATATAAATTAGAACCAAAAACGGGAGAATATAGCAGCTATTGGAAGCCTGAGATCGACTTTGATCCTAACGCATATGAATCTAAACAGGTTTTTTATACCTCAAAGGATGGAACCAAAGTACCTATGATCATTACCTATAAGAAAGGTATTGCTCTCAATGGCAAGAACCCGACCATTTTATATGGGTATGGAGGATTTAATATTAGTCTAACACCCTCATTCAGCTCTGTAAATGCCATATGGATGGAACAGGGAGGGGTCTATGCTGTACCAAATTTGAGAGGTGGCGGAGAGTATGGAAAAAAATGGCACGATGCCGGTACGCAACTAAAGAAACAAAATGTCTTTGACGATTTTATTGCAGCTGCAGAATTTTTGATCGCAGAAAAGTATACCTCTCCGGAATATTTAGCCATCCGAGGCGGATCTAACGGAGGATTATTGGTTGGGGCCACTATGACGCAAAGACCAGAACTTATAAAGGTTGCCTTACCGGCTGTTGGTGTTATGGACATGCTTAGGTATCATACTTTTACGGCCGGAGCAGGTTGGTCATATGATTATGGTACGGCAGATGACAGTCCGGAAATGTTTGAATATTTAAAAGCATATTCCCCTGTTCATAATGTAAAAGAAGGAGTGTCTTACCCAGCCACCCTGGTAACCACCGGAGATCATGATGACAGAGTAGTGCCAGCTCATAGTTTTAAATTTGCGGCGGCATTACAAGAGAAGCAAACCGGTACTAACCCAACCCTAATACGCATTGAAACAAATGCAGGACATGGAGCCGGAACCCCCATTAGTAAAACCATAGAACAGTATGCAGATATTTTTGCATTTACTTTCTACAATATGGGGTATGAAAAATTACCTAACCAAGGGGTATTAAAAGAATTTAAAGACTAACTATCAATAAAGTAGTGCAAAATCCGTTTCTTAGAAGCGGATTTTTGCATTCAATAACAGCAAGATAAAACCCAATGCTACAAGTAAATAAGCTTTCTTTTGCTTATGAAACCTCCAATGTCCTGGAAGGACTCTCCTTTGAAGTGGAGAAAGGTCAACATGTTGCTGTTATGGGAGAAAGTGGCTGTGGTAAGAGCACCTTGTTAAAACTTATTTATGGCCTCCTAAGCCCTGGAGAAGGAAATATCTTGTGGGGGAAAGAAGAAATAAAAGGCCCTCTGTACAAGTTAGTCCCCGGCGAATCTTATATGAAATACTTGTCACAGGAGTTCGATCTGATGCCTTTCACCACAGTGGCTGAAAATATCAGTGAACACCTTTCTGTATTCTACCCCGAGGAAATGAAAACAAGAACAGATGAGCTGTTGGAAATGATAGAAATGTCATCGGTTGCGCATACAAAGGTGAAGAATCTTAGTGGAGGTCAACAACAAAGAGTAGCACTGGCAAGAGTACTGGCTCAAAAACCCGATGTTCTTCTGTTAGATGAGCCATTTAGCCATATTGACAATTTTCGAAAGAGTAGTTTACGAAGAAACCTGTTTCAATACCTGAAAGAAGAAAAAATAACCTGTCTTACAGCTACTCATGATCACCTGGACGTGCTCCCCTTCGCAGATCGTATCCTGGTCCTAAAAGACAAAGAAATTCTCATTGAGGGCATTACCAGGAGAGTATATGAATCACCCCCAAATTTTTATGTTGCCAGTCTGTTTGGGGAAGCCAATATTTTGCCTATCACTTTGTTGAAGTCTTATGCAGATACCAAGAGAAATATCATTGTCTATGCCCATGAGTTTAAGGTTGCCAACTCTTCCGGATTAAGGACCAAAGTAAAGAAATCGTTCCCTATGGGAAGCTATTATTTGGTAGAAGGGGAATCTGATGATGGCAAGGTTTTCTTTCATTCGGAGAAGGATCTGAAAATAGACTCCAAAGTATACCTCAACGTCTCCATTGAAACCATCAATAAGCGACTTAAGGATCTTCCCTAAGTCCAAAGTAAGGAGGCGATGAATACTGCAATAGCAGCCGTTGTGCCCAGGACCACAGTTCCCAATCCAAACAATTTGTACCCTGTTTTTACATTCATTCCACTCATTTGAGTTACAACCCAAAAGAAGCTGTCATTGGCATGAGAGATCATGGCAGAACCTGCTCCTATAGCTACAACCACCAAGGCCTTTTGTATCTCTGATTCATAACCGAGCGATGTCATCATAGGAGCCAAAATTGAGGCTGTGGTAACAAGGGCAACAGTGGAAGAACCCTGTGCAGTTTTTAATGCGGCCGCAAGCAAAAATGGCAGAAAAATACCAATGTTGAGGTCTTTTAAGGAATTTCCAAGAACTTCAGCTATCCCAGACATTTGCAATACAGTTCCAAAAATACCCCCGGCTCCTGTGATCATCAGAATGGAGGCGGCATCTTTAATAGCCTTCCCTACCCATCCTGAGGATGACAGCATCTCCAAATGAAGTTTTTTAGGGAGAAGTAAACAGAGGAATACGCCAATAAGAAGCGCTATGACAGGATCGCCCAAAAAGGTGATCAGACTTTGCAAGGGTCCTAGTTCGGTCGCCTTTCCTTTAATGAATACAGATTTTAGGACAATAAGGACTATTGGGATCACAATGGGGATGGAAGATCGTACAATTCCAGGATCTTCAACAGCCTCAGCCACCTCCTCAGTGACAGCTTCATTTCCCTGATCCGGAGCAATATAGGTTTTGGCAGCAAATTTAGTGGCGAAGATCACTGCCGCACTAAGGGCAATTAAACTTACAGGAATACCAAAGGCAATAACCAATCCCAGGTTGGCTTCCAGGATGCCGGCTGCCGCAATGGGTCCGGGAGTAGGAGGCACCATGGTATGCGATGCCATAAGACCCAGTCCAAGGGCAATGGCGGCTCCAGCCAGTGAAACTCCCGCTTTCCTGCTCAGTCCCTTACTTAAAGGATGCAAGAGCATAAATCCACTATCTGCAAATACCGGGATGGAAACAATATACCCAATGAGCCCCATGGCCAGGGGGATTCGCTTCTTTCCAATAAGTTTCAGTACGCTTTTTGCGATGGTTTGGGCTCCTCCTGTGTGTTCCAGAAATGCTCCAATAATGACTCCAAGAACGATGATCAGCCCTATTTTACCCAGGGTGCCTCCAAAGCCATCATTTATTGCCGTCGTAATGTCCTGGAAAGGCATACCGGCAAAAATTCCATAGGCAATTGAGATAATTAAGAGGGCGAGAAAAGGATGGACCTTAAGCTTGGTGGTTAGGACCACTATGAATAGAACCGCAACTATTAAATAAATAATTTCCATTTGATGTTCCCTCAATGGTTCTTCAAGAACTATGGGAAATTACATATTTCTGCGGATACAGCCTAAAGAGTAAAAAAGTTGAAAAAGGAGTTATGCAATATGGGCCAACTCTTTACCAACATGGCTGCCAATGGCGATCCCCATTCCGCCCAGGCGGACCCCAAAGGCTACTCTATCTGTGAGGCGCATCACAATGGGTCTTTTCTGCGAACCTGTTCCCATAATGCCACTCCAGCGCCTATCTATCTCAAATGGTGTATTGGGTAGTATGGTTTCCCGCAATACTTCCTCTAATTTATCCTGAATATTTGAGGTAAGTCCAAATGAAGTGGTTTCTTCTGTCTTAAAATCTACGTTTCGGGCACCACCAAACATGATCCGATCCTCAACATTCCTAAAATAATAATAGCCTTTATCTAGATGAAAAGTTCCTTTGATCTTAAGTCCCGGTATTGGCTTTGTGATCAAAACCTGTGCCCTTGCAGGCACTATATCTTCCCGCAGCCACTCGGCAGCAAAACCGTTGGTTGCCACCAACATTTTTCCAGAACGAAATTCAAAATTATTTGTACTAATAGACACTCCGGATGCATCTTCCTCATAGGATGCTACCTCCATCCCATTCAGTATTTGTATCCCGGCCGCCTTTACTTTTGTCAATAATGCCTCCATCATGAATCCGGTGTTGATCTGGGCTTCAAAGGGATTAATAATATAGGTATCTATGATCTTTTTAAACCCGAATGTATTTGGTTGTATACGAAAGGCAGGTTTTCCAAAAACAGGCTTTAATAAAGTATTCACCTCATCTAGCCGCTCCTGGCATTTATTAAAAAGTTTTTGATTCTTTTTAAAGAAAAGTTCGTGTCCTCCTCTTCTTTGGTAATCTATGACCTTATCTCCCAGAGTAGCCCGCAGCAGTTCAATGCCATTCCAGCGTTTTTGTACTAACTCTACAACCTCATCCGGACTGTGATGATCCAGATCATCCAGTATCTCCGAAATACTGCCGAAACAAGCAAACCCGGCATTCTTGGTACTAGCTCCCTGCGGCATACTACCCTTTTCCAGTAGCAATATCTTTGCCTTTGGATGTTTTTCGCGAAGTGCAAGGACACAAGAAAGGCCTACAATGCCGCTCCCAATGATAGTAAAGTCGACATTTTCAAACCACGTTTTGTATTCCCAGTAACTAAGATTCATAGCGTATAAAAAACTCCGGACAATGCCGGAGTATGTTTTAGTTATGTTCGGGTTCCGGATCCATTTTAAATCCTTCCATAAATTTAGTGGTATAATTTCCAGCCAAATAATCCGGATGATCCATTAGTTGTCTGTGAAACGGAATAGTTGTTTTGATCCCTTCAATCACAAACTCATCCAGGGCCCTTTTCATTTTATTGATAGCTTCTTCCCTGGTTTGTGCTGTGGTAATAAGCTTGGCGATCATTGAATCATAGTTAGGCGGAATGGTGTAACCACTATATACATGTGTATCTAGTCTAATGCCATGTCCCCCGGGCGTATGTAATGTTGTGATCTTGCCAGGTGAGGGCCTAAATCCATGATATGGATCTTCAGCATTTATCCTACATTCTATGGCGTGTAATTTGGGGTAATAATTCTTGCCGGAAATGGGTACCCCTCCTGCAACAAGGATCTGTTCTCTGATAAGGTCATAATCTACTACCTGTTCCGTAATAGGATGCTCCACCTGGATCCGGGTATTCATTTCCATAAAATAGAATTTTCTGTGTTTGTCAACTAAAAATTCTATGGTACCGGCTCCTTCGTATTTTATAAATTCTGCAGCTTTTATAGCGGCAATTCCCATATCCTCCCTTAGCTTATCTGTCATAAATGGAGAAGGGGTCTCTTCCGTTAGTTTCTGATGTCTTCTTTGAATGGAACAATCGCGTTCCGATAGATGACATGCCTTTCCGTATTGATCACCTACCACCTGTATCTCAATATGTCTTGGTTCTTCAATTAGCTTTTCCATGTACATGCCCCCGTTGCCAAAAGCAGCGGTAGCTTCTTTCACAGCGCTGTTAAAAGCAGCTTCCATATCCTCTTCCTTCCAAACGGCACGCATCCCTTTACCTCCACCACCGGCAGTGGCTTTTATCATAACGGGATAGCCAACTTTTTTGGCCGTTTTTATAGCATCTGGCACATCCTTTAACAAGCCTTCTGAGCCGGGTACAATAGGAACGCCCGCTTTCTTCATGGTTTCTTTGGCTGTTGCCTTATCTCCCATCCTATCTATCTGTTCCCCTGTTGCGCCTATAAACTTAATGTCGTGTTCCGCGCAAATTCTGGAAAACTTTGAGTTCTCGGATAGAAAACCATATCCGGGATGAATAGCATCTGCATTAGTGATCTCAGCTGCCGCAATAATGTTCGGGATCTTTAGGTAAGATTCACTGCTGGGTGCAGGTCCAATACAAACGGCTTCATCCGCAAAACGCACATGAAGACTTTCTTCATCGGCTTTGGAGTACACAGCTACCGTCTTGATGCCCATTTCCTTGCAAGTACGAATAATTCTAAGGGCAATTTCTCCTCTATTCGCTATGAGTATTTTTTTAAACATAATTACATGGGTTTCTTGGCCGCGGAAGTTATTTTTGCTCTGCATTGGAGCAACTATAATCCCGGCTGTGTTATTTTCTTCTTAGGAAGGATCTACCAGGAATAAAGGCTGATCGAATTCTACCGGAGATGAATCCTCTACCAATACTTTTACAATTTTCCCGGATACTTCAGATTCTATATCATTGAAAAGCTTCATGGCCTCAATAACACATAAGACATCGCCTACGCCAATAGTATCACCTACTTCAACAAAAGCGGGTTTATCTGGTGATGGTTTCCTGTAAAAGGTTCCGATGATCGGGGATTTGATGGTGATCAATTTGGAATCCTCTTCTTTTTTCGCCGGTGCTGTTTCAACAGGTGCCGCGACGGCCACAGGGGCCGGAGCTGGTGCTGCAGGAAGTTGCTGAATATATGTGGTCTCCCCTCCAGAATCAGCAGGTCCTGTTCTAATGGTGATTTTAATATCATCAGTTTCCAATTTAACTTCACTGGCTCCTGATTTTGCCACAAACTTAATTAAGCTTTGAATCTCTTTAATATCCATGGAATTCGTTTTTGATTAGTTCTTGCTTAGTTATATGCCCATTTTAAATATATTGACCCCCAGGTAAATCCGCCACCAAAGGCTGCGAATACCAAGTTGTCTCCTTTTTTTAATTGCTTCTCATAGTCACTCAATAAAAGTGGCAATGTAGCAGATGTTGTATTTCCGTATTTCTGAATGTTCATCATTACCTTGGACGGTTCAAGCCTCATCCTGTTAGAGGTCGCATCAATAATTCTCTTGTTTGCCTGATGTGGCACAAGCCATTGCACATCATCATGGGTTAGATCATTCCTTTCCATGATCAAAGCAGCTGCGTCTGCCATATTGGTCACCGCAAATTTAAATACTGATTTTCCATCCTGGTACACGTAATGCTGTTTATTTTTTACGGTCTCTTCTGATGGGGGTAAAAGGGATCCTCCCGCTTCTATTTTTAGGAACTCTCTTCCTGTTCCATCAGATCTAAGATACTCATCCTGCAATCCAAATCCGTCAGTATTGGGTTCAAAAAGTACTGCTCCGGCACCGTCTCCAAAAATGATACAAGTAGTTCTGTCTGTATAATCCAGGATAGAAGACATTTTATCTGCTCCAATAAGAAGCACCTTTTTATATTTCCCCGATTCTATATAGCGAGCAGCAGTAGACATTCCATAGAGGAAGTTACAACATGCAGCCTGAATGTCATACGCAAACGCATTTACGGCTCCAATCTTTGTGGCTACGTAAACGGCGGTTGAAGCAACGGGTAAATCTGGTGTGGCTGTTCCTAATAAGACCAGGTCTATCTCTTTTGGGTCTATATTGCCTTTCTTTAAAAGATCCTCAACGGCTTTAATAGCCAAATAAGAGGTCCCCTTATCCTTGTCTTTGAGAATTCTTCTCTCCTTGATACCGGTACGAGTGGTAATCCATTCATCATTCGTATCCATCATGGTTTCCAAAATTTTATTGGTTAACCTGAACTCGGGTACGTAGGCCCCCACAGCTGTAATTGCTGCTGTAATTTTGGTCATACTAACATCGGTTTTTTAAGCGGAAACCTTCAAAAATGCTCCAAAAGTTGTGAAAAATAGTGATTTTTTGGGACTTTTTGCTCAATTTCATGGTTTTTAGAGTTTTGTGCTTACCCCATAAAAAAACTCCCATCTATTATGATGGGAGTCTCATGATATTCTTCAACTTAAGCTGTTGCTTCTTCCGCCTTGTCAATTAGAACCTGGCCTCTGTAATAAAGTTTCCCTTCATGCCAGTGAGCTCTGTGATACAAGTGCATCTCACCAGTAGTTGGATCTTTGGCAAGGGTAGGTGCCACTGCTTTATAGTGTGTTCTTCTTTTGTCTCTTCTGGTTTTGGAAATCTTCCTTTTAGGATGTGCCATTTTGAAACTTATTTATCCGTTAGTAAATCTTTTAATGCATCCCATCTGGGATCCGTCTTATCGTCGTTTTTCTGTGTCTCTTTTGGTTGCAATTCTTCAAGTTTGCGCAATGCTTCAGATTCTAATGTTCCATCCTCCACTCCGGGGTGAATTCGTTTAGAAGGAACAGCCAGCACAAGCATTTCGTAAATGTATTGTGCTATATTGATCTGATGCTCTGCATGGGGAATGACCAATACTTCATCATCCTCATCATTGTACTCTTCTCCAAACTTTATTACTAACTCCAGGGAGGCTTTTACCGCCAGATCGAAAGGTTCGTTTGTGAGATCGCAAGCGACATTTACAGTGCCATTGGCACTCATGTCTAACTCCATCACTGTCGTCATTTTGTTAAATTGAACCTGCACCAAAATGTCAGCTTCATTAAACTCATGATACCCAAAAGATTCAAAGAACTTATTGTTAATTTGATACTCAAACGAATGCGCACCTAGTTTTAATCCTGAAAAAGGAATACCAAATTCCTTATGCGTCACCATCTTTTACAATCGTTTAAGGCGTGCAAAGATAATTTATTTTTATCAATTGCAAACCAATTTCCTATTTATTTCGGCTTTGATTTAGGATAAGCAAAAGGAAAAATGCGCTTACCTTGAGGCTCTTACTTTTTGCTTCCTAAGAGGGTTCTTCGTCAAATCCTCATACTCTTCCCTATTCTTAAAGATCTTTATTCCCGTAAAGATAGCTTCCTTAAAGGAACCGGGATCTGCTACTCCCTTCCCTGCTATTTCGTATGCCGTACCATGATCTGGAGAGGTTCTAACTTTTGATAAACCTGCGGTGTAGTTCACCCCTTGCCCAAAGGAAAGGGTTTTAAAGGGGATAAGACCCTGGTCATGATAGGCCGCTAAAATGGCATCGAACTGCCGATAGTTGTCCGAGCCAAAAAAACTATCGGCCGCATATGGCCCATAAACAAGCTTTCCTGTATTGGATATTTCCGTAATAGTAGGTTTCAGCACCTCATCATCTTCTTTCCCAATTACCCCATTATCTCCACTATGGGGGTTGATCCCTAAGAGGGCGATCTTTGGTTTCCGAATTCCAAAATCCATCTTCAGGCTTTTCTCTATGATCCCAACCTTGTTTTGGATCAACTTTTTGGTAATAGAATGGGCCACATCCTTTACGGCAACATGATCTGTTAACAGTCCAACTTTTAAACTGTCTGTCACCATAAACATCAAACTCTCCCCTTCCAATTCTTTAGCTAAATAATCTGTATGCCCGGGGAAATTAAAATCTTCTGCCTGTATGTTCTTTTTATTGATCGGTGCGGTTACCAAAATGTCTACCTCGCCTTTCTTTAAAGCCCCAACGGCTGCTTTTAAGGAGCGAATGGCATACAAGCCGGCTTCATCCGTTTCCTTTCCATAGCTTATATTCGGTGTTTCCTTCCAGACATTCACCACATTGATCTTTCCATCTATGGCACGGGAAGCACTATCAATTCCGTGAAAAGTAAGCTCCATACCAAGATTGTTCTTTTGTTGAGAAATTGTCCTTGTAGAGGCGAAAATGACCGGCGTACACAACTCCATCATCCTAACATCTTCAAAGGTCTTTAAGATCACTTCGCAACCAATACCGTTTAAATCCCCTACGGAGATCCCTACTTTTATTTTTGAATTTTCATTCCTCATATAACTGTGCTTTGCACTAACTTTGTGTTCCCGGGTGGGAACGCACATAATCGCAGTAAAAGTGCCTGCATATTGCTCTTTACGCTGCCACTTTCCACGCGAATTGTTGTTCAAAAATAAGCTATAAAGCGCGTATTCATTGCGAAATTATCGCTTTTCTTAAAACTTCCGATGCATGTTTACAGGAATCATTGAAACCCTTGGAAAAATTACCCGACTTAAAAAAGATGGAGGCAATCTACACCTAAGCATCTCCTCCAAGCTTACCCCTGAATTAAAGGTAGATCAAAGTGTGGCTCACAATGGGGTGTGCCTTACTGTGGTGAATATTCAAAATGATGAATATACGGTTACCGCTGTTGAAGAAACCCTATTAAAAACTACGCTGAATGACCTTAAAGAAGGAGCCTTGGTAAACCTGGAGCGGGCCATGATCCTTGGCTCACGCTTAGATGGCCATATAGTGCAGGGACATGTAGATACAACTGCAACATGCAGCCATATAGAAGAAAAAGACGGCAGTTGGTATTTTACTTTTACATATACTCCCAACGAGCAGCATGTGACCATTGAAAAAGGTTCTATCACCATAGATGGAGTGAGCTTAACGGTGGTGAATTCTCTTCAGCATTCCTTTAGCGTAGCCATTATCCCCTATACCTATGAACACACCCGTTTTAAGGAATACACCAAAGGAAGCAGGGTAAATCTGGAGTTTGACGTTATTGGGAAGTATGTTGCCAAGCTTGTGGCTAACATCCAATAAGGTATTCTTCAGGAGCCAGGTTTAATTCTCAAAAAAACTGATTGAAGACCCTATCCATGTATCATTGGTGAGGTGCGATACATTTATAAGTCCGCCTTTCCCCATCCTGGTAAGGTTAATGACCGGTCTTAGTTTTCCGGCTTCTTCGTTCCAAACATAAAGGATCCGTAACTCTACCTTAGAATTCTTGTCTGTATTGGTCTTAATAAGCGAGGCATAGGTTACCTTTTTTTGAAGCATATAGTTCTTGCGGTCCTTTATCTCATTGAGCATCTCCCAGGTAGGTTCCAGGTTTACACCTTTCCCCGCAAAGGAGAACAAAGGCTTTAGCACATATTGATGAAGATCGATGTCTTCGGGGATCTCATCTAAATAATAGGACTCCGGAACGCTCTCATGAGACAGCATGGGCATAATACACTTAGAGATCATAAAGAACCAATCCGGATTGGTGATCCAGGTAACCTCCAGGTCGTCAAAAATATTAAAATTGGTCTTCAGGTCCTGAAACTGGTACAGGTCATCAAAAATTACACGATTATAAATGCGATGTATCCTGATCTTGCGGCCGTCCTTTTCGTAAAATAACTGTTTCCCTTCCTTAATGACCTTTGTCATACAAACAACTTCAATTCCCAGCGCGTGTTTTGTAGCCCAAAAGTCGATCCGCGTCTTTTGTTTCTCAGGAAAGATCTCCATTAAAATGACATTCTCAGGATCTTCCTTCCCAAGAATTACTTCCTTGAGTATTTTCAGATAACTATCTTCTGTATGTCCGTCAAAAAAGTAATGGAACCCTTCTTTTGGAAGGTTGGGGTAATGTTTTAAATAGGCTTTTGCTAAAAATGGCTGATAGCAGAAAAGGGAAGGAAAGGCCTGAAGTTCTATCAGCTGGGGGCTTAGATTACCGGCTTCATCTTCACACAAGCCAAAATCGATCCCTAAAAAATGAGGGTTCCCGGAATGGGATGGCGAATGCAAATGCTTGGGCATAAAACGGTGCTTTACCGTTTCATATTCGATGGCATCTAATTGCTCCAGGATGGCATCGCAGGCGTCGAACACCTTTTTCTTCATCGCCTTATCAAAGAAAACGGGCGATTCAGAGATCCTGAAGGCACAGGGCTCACCATAGGTATCTGCTACCTCTTTTTGAAGTTTTTCGTAATACGTCTGCTCAAATCCTTTGTTAAACTGGTCCCTAATGTTGGGTATCATACAGAAATTGGTGTTTGATGGTCAATGGCATCTGCTGCCTGTTGCAAAAATCTGGGAATGATGGTCCTGTTTGTCTTCAGGATCTTGTCATCATCGTCTAAATGGATCATCATATCATGGTACTTTCTTTTTCCATGATGTCTTATGATATGGTCTCGCTTGTCTGCTCTTTTAAAGTAGCGCATCATCCCTTCCGAATCTGCTTCGGGATGAAATTGTACCCCAAAGATCTCCTTCGAAAAACGAATAGCCATAACAGCGCGTTCCAATGGAACATGTGGGCGCTTTTTCTCCTTACATAAAATGGTACAGCCCAAACTTTTTAATCGCTTCTTTTTAGGTTTAACCACCTGATAATCCCTTGAGTCTACCGCATAAAAAGGATTCTGCAAGCCTTCGAGAAGGTACTCCTTCTTTCCACGCTTTGTCTTGTGTACCGGCATGATCCCGAAAGCGGTCGACTTTCTTCTTTTAATTTTTGCCAGTTTCCAGTGCAAACACGCCAATTGGAACGAATGACAAATCAGGAAAAGGTATTTTTTTCGCTCTTCCAATAGATTGTGATCGTAGATCTCGTCTAGGAATTTAAAGTACTTATTCTCCCATTTTTCCCCGGTAGGTTTTGGGGAATCCGGACCACCGGAAGAAATAAAAATATCATAGTCTAACAGATCAGGAAGTTGATAGTTAACGCGAACATCAAAGATCTCATAATCGCCTTTTACATCTTCATTCTCAAAAAACTGTTCCACCAGCATTTTTATACAGCGCATGCCTTCATTGGGCTGGCCTGCGTTCATATCAAGGATGGCTATCTTATAGGTAGGGTACATGTATTATTCTCTTTTCGTACTAGGAAGCATTGTGATGGTACCCCGGTAAGGGCCTTGTTATCTCAATTATAACCCTTTGGAGGTTTGTTCCACAATATATTTTACAACTTCTTTCAGGTCATTGGTATCATTATACACCTGGAGTTGCCTGTCTGCTCCAGAGCCTTGTTCTAACATTTGATACACGTAATTAACTTCATTTCGGCATCCCAATTCATCCACTACATCTTCTACAAAGTCGAGTAGTTCAGCGATCAAGACCTTAAAGGGCACTTCTTCTTCCTTACCAAAATCGATCAGCTTTGCTTCTATACCCCAACGGGCTGCACGCCATTTATTTTCATTGATAAGGACGCGTCTGTACGATCTAAAGCTCTGGTTCTTCTGATGAAGTCTGTGCAATTTAGCAATGATACATTGCATCAAAGCAGCAATACAGGTAACCTCATCCACGGTCATGACCATGTCGCATACTCTGAATTCTACAGTTGGATAAAATGGATGTAAACGAATATCCCACCAGATCTTCTTCCCATTATCTATGCAATTTGTCTTTACAAGTATATCCACAAATTTGTCATACTCTGCAACACTTGCAAAATAAGGAGGGATGCCCGTACGCGGGAATTTATCAAAGATCTTTGATCGAAATGATTTAAACCCGGTATCTCTTCCTTCCCAGAATGGGGAGTTGGTAGAAAGCGCATACAAATGCGGCAGAAAATAACGAGCCACATTCATGATCTGCAGTCCTTCTTCCCTGCTTGGGATCCCCACGTGAACGTGCAATCCAAAAATAAGGTTAGACCTGGCTACATCCTTCATTTCTGCAATAAGCTGATCGTAGCGGGGGTTAGGCGTAATGGGTTGTTCACTCCAGATAGAAAAAGGATGCGTCCCTGCGGCAGCAACCTTCAATCCTTCTTTCCCGGCCAATTCTATCACTTGTTGCCTGAGATAAGATACCTCATCCCTGGCCTCATTGATATTTTCACAAATATTGGTCCCCATCTCCACTACGGACAGGTGCATTTCTTCCTTGATCCGTTCCTTTAAGAACACTTTACCGTCTTCTAATATTTTAGACATTTGTGAAACCAATGTAAGGCTCTCACTATCCAGGATCTGGAACTCCTCTTCAATACCCAGGGTGAACTTGTGCATAACGTTTGCTTTGTGTTAGCTTACTTTTTCTTCTTAGGGGTAGTCTTGCGAGCCGGAGACGCCTTTTTTGGAGCTGCCTTTGCTGTGGTCTTACGAGCAGGAGCAGCTTTTTTAGGAGCTGGCTTTACTGCGGTCTTACGGGCCGGAGCAGCTTTTTTTGGAGCTGCCTTTGCAGTGGCTTTCGTTGTTGTCTTCTTTTTAGGTGTTGCCTTTACAGCGGCCTTCTTAACCTTAGTTCTCTTTACTTGCGCAGCCGATTTCAATGAGATCTTTGGCGCTTTTGCCTTGGTTGGAGCAACCGCTTCCCTAAGGAAAGTACCCCAGGAACTATTATTTTGCTTCTCAGAATAAGCATTCGCCTTTTCAATTGCAAATTTTGCTGCGTGCTCTACGATCCATTTAAAATTCCCTTCTCCTACAGAGTGAATATCTGCATCCGGAGCAGGATTACAAAAATCTATAGCGTATGGAATGCCATTTCTAACCGCGAATTCTACTGTATTAAAATCATATCCCAGCGCCTCGTTTAGTTTAATGGTATAATCATGGATGGTCTTCATCAACTTCTGATGCTCGGCACCTGTTGTCTTAGGTTCTGTAACATAGCGCAGATGAAATTCGTTCCTTGGTTCATATGGCATGATATGCACATACTTCCGACCCAGACAGTACACTCTGTAATAATCATCGAATACGATCTCTTCTTGTAACATCATCACAAGCTGACCTGTCTCTTCATGCTTTGCAAAAAGATCTTCCGGAGATTCTACCTTATAAACGCTTTTCCAACCCCCACCAGAATGTGGTTTCATATAGGCAGGAAAGCCGATATAGTTAAAGATATAGTCCCAATCTAAAGGACCTTTTAAATTCCGAAATGACTTTTCTGTAGTATCATCCGGCCTTTCTTTAGAAGGCAATAAGATGGTTTTGGGCACAGGAACCCCCACCTGTAGCGAAAGGCAGTTGTTAAAGAACTTCTCATCTGCACTCCACCAAAATGGGTTATTGATCACCGCAGTACCCATTAGTGCCGCATTTTTCAGATAGGATCTGTAAAATGGCACCTCTTGTGAGATACGATCTATGATCACATGGTAGCCGTAATCTATTCCCTGCTGTACTTTATCAATTAAAACAGGCTCTGCTATTACCTGCCCGTTCCCTAATTCATTTACCTTGTCAATAAAGGCCCAAGGAAAGGTATCTTCCATTCCAAATAAAATTCCTACTTTTTTTATCATGTTTGTTTACTTTTTAGGTTTAAAAATACTTGCCTATATATTCCGGAAATGCCATTTTCCATAAAGGCCAATCGTGTTCTATCCATTTTTTTTCATCGTACCAATAGGGAATACCTTTGGATTGAAGTATCCCTGCCATATATTCGTTCTTAGGCTTACAACTATCCCAATCTGAAGTGCTTAAGACAATGTTCATGTGCTGATATCGCCAGGCTTCTTCGTTTTGCATAAATTCATCTGGACAATTGTAATAGATCCGAATATCATCGGAAAGTGGCACAAAGTTACGAATAGTAAATACACCAGAAAGTGCAAACAAATGCGAAACCAGATCTGGGAACCTAAAAGCGGTATTCCCGGCATGGTATCCTCCGAAGCTCACTCCTGCCACACCTATCCTGTGTGTATTACATTCATTCTGAATAAAAGGGATCAGTTCGTTCTTAAGAAACTGCATATACATCTCATAATTGTGGATCTTTGCCTCAGAAGACATATTCTCCGCATAGAAGGAAAGTCCGTCTATGGTCTCAACATTATACAATTTAATTCGCCCCTCATTTATAAAATTCATAACGGATCCATTTAGCCCAAAATCATTGTTTTGAGTAAAGCTACCGAAGGAAGAAGGAAACATAAGAATAGGGTATCCCCAGTCCCCGGTGATCTCGAGATTTATATTGCGTCCTAAGATGTTAGAATAGTATTGAATATGTTTAATAGATGCCATGTTATAATGTATGCTAATTTTCTTTATTTACAAACAAAAATTTAACGGGCAAAGATATTTATTTTTGCATACATCTCGCTTAAAATCAGCGGAATCCTTATACTTGCGCTTTTAAATAATTTTGATGGTTTTTGATATTGAATTCATTAGTCTAAAAGGAAGCTTTGCGTCTCGTTTTCTGGGGCGAAAAGTAAGCTTCAGGCTGGTAGCCCCGCCTAACTACAGAACCAGTGATATGCCCTTCCCTGTTCTATTAATGAATGACGGACAAGATTACAAGAAAATGGGATTAGAAGGTATTCTTAGCACTGCCTTTACAGACAATAGCATAACCCCATTTATCTATGTGGCCCTGGAAACCAATGAAAACAGAATGCACGAATACGGCACTGCCTGTACCGCGGATTACAAGGGAAGAGGCGAAAAAGCCAACCTCTATGCAAAATTTATTACCGAAGAATTTATCCCCTTCTTAAAAAAGGAATTCAAAGTAGCTCATCAAAAAGAGGCCTGGGTCTATTGCGGTATGTCCCTGGGCGGACTTTCCGCTTTCGACACTGTATTTAATCATCCACATCTTTTTGCCAAAGCCGCTGTTTTTAGTGGTTCTTTCTGGTGGCGTAAGAAGGCCTACACCAAAAAGGATCCGAAAGACCGAAGCCGTATTGTGCTAGACATGGTAAAGAATGGAACCTATTCACCTCATCTTTCCTTTTGGTTTCAATGTGGTACCCTTGATGAAAAAGCAGACAGGAACCACAGCGGGATCATAGATGCCATTGAGGACACTACCGACCTGATTAATGAACTGCAGTTAAAAGGATACTCCCCTGAAAAGATAACCTATGTGGAGATGGAAGGTGGAAAACACGATCTTCCCACCTGGGCCAGGATTTTTCCTTCATTTTTACAATGGGCCTTTGGGACACCGGTTGTATCAGAAACTGTTCGCAAATAAGACCACTGCTTGTTTGGCTACACCTTAATAAAGATCTTCTTTCTATACATAACAAGGGCCATGAGCAAATAAAACCCAACCACCGTTAGGCCATATAATAAGGATGAGAATTCGCCCGAAAGGAAGTCGTGTCTATAAATATTCTCAAACAACCATTGGTGTACAGAACTATCATTGTTCACTTTTATGGAATTAAAAAGCTTGGACACAAAGCTGGAAAGGAAGTAAAGCGTGATCGCATTAGACCCCATATAGCGGAAAATACTGCCAAACTGTATACCCTTTACATCGGTTAAAAAATAGATCAGAGCCAGGAAGATATTAGCCCATCCTGCAGTGACCAACACAAAACTACTGCTCCATATTGCTTTGTTGATTGGGAAGGCCATGTCCCACAGATATCCTATGACTAGCATTATAACTCCCAGGCCAACCAATACCATCTCTTTTTTTGCCCGCTTGGAAACAAGGATAAGCCCCGTAAAAATTCCCAGCAGGGAAGAGGCAATAGATGGCAAGGTGCTTAACAAGCCTTCGGGATCGTAATCTTCTTTATAGTTATGACTTCCAAAAACCTGTACATCCAAATAATTTGCCCAGTTGTTCGGGGCCCTGTCAAAGGTTGGGACTTCACCCAGCAAAGGAATAAAGCCAAGCCACACCCAGTAGCCTACCAAAATAGCAAGGCAGATCCCTATAAGTGCTTTCCAGTTAAAGTTGAGAAAGAGCACCGCGGCAAAGAAGAAGACCACTCCAATTCGTTGTAAGACTCCGGGGAAGCGGATCTGATCGAATTCATTAATAAAAGGAAACGATATTGTAAATGCCCCCAGGAAAAGGCCAAGGCCTATCAGCTTCAAGGTACGAATACTAATTTTTTTATAGGTAGCGGCATTTGCTACTTTGTTCCTGTATGCAAAGACAATAGAGGTTCCCACTATAAAAAGGAAAAATGGGAATACCAGGTCTGTTGGTGTATATCCATGCCAATCTGCGTGGCGCAGAGGTGGGTATACAAACTCCCAGGTCCCGGGAGTATTCACTAGTATCATCAGGGCGATGGTCAGGCCCCTAAAAATATCAACAGAAACAATTCTTTCTTTCATACCTTCTTATAATAAGGTTCCTTTCATTTTATTCCAGACCCTGGCCAGCAACATACCAGAAATAATTGCAACTCCCGTAAGTATACTTGCTTTTAAGGTATAGCCATAGATCCAATACCCGGTGGCGAACATACAGGTGTAGATGAGGACACAGCCTAAAAGCATAGCGGAGATGCCGGCGGGGACACTCCATTTCTCGTCGGTTGTGATGATCCTTTGCTTATCCTTCTCTGCGTCTCTAACCACCTTCGACCAACCCGGACCACCCGGCTGAATTTTCATATAAAAAGAACGCAATACCTCTTTAGACTCCGGTTGTGTTAAAAAGGTAGCTACCATCCAAATAGAAGTGGTTATTAGTACCACAAAAATATACTCGGACCAATCCGGAAAAATACCCGTATCCGTTGCAAAAAAATAGGCGCCAATTGAAGTGAATTTTAAGAGAATAGAAATGATCCCGGAGGCAAACATGGCTGTGATCTCACTCCAGGCATTAATACGCCACCAAAACCATCGCAGAATAAAAATTAATCCCGTTCCTGCGCCAAATACCAGGAGCACTTCAAAGAGTTGTAGCGCATTCTGTAAAAACAGGGCCAGAGCGGCGCTAAATACCATAAGGACCACCGTTGAGATCCTGCCCACGGCCACTAGTCTTTTCTCTGAGGCATCTGGGTTTATCTGTTGCTTATAGAAATCATATACTATATAAGATGAGCCCCAGTTAAGCTGGGTAGAAATAGTAGACATATAGGCGGCAATCAGGGAAGCCAACACAAGACCCAAGAGCCCGCTGGGCAATTTGGTCAACATGGCAGAATAGGCCAGATCGTGTCCCAATTTGTCATTGGCAATAGTTGGAAATGCCTCTTGTATGCTCGCAATATCGGGATATACAACCAAAGAAGCCAAAGCCACTAAGATCCATGGCCAAGGGCGTAAAGCATAGTGCATGATGTTAAAAAAGAAGGTGGCGCCTATAGCGTGATTTTCATTTTTAGCGGCCAGCATCCGTTGGGCGATATATCCCCCACCACCGGGTTCAGCTCCCGGGTACCAGGAACTCCACCACTGCACCGCCAGGGGAATCACAAATAAGGTGATCAGGGCTTGTTTATTACTAAAATCTGGTAAGATGGATAGTTTGTCTGACACATGTTCGTTAGCCATCAAGGCTTGAATACCCCCTACTTCCGGGATGTTCACCAGGTAGTAGGCTGCTCCTATTGCCCCGGCCATGGCCACAAAGAACAACAGAAAATCCGTATATACAACTCCTTTAAATCCTCCGAGGGCGCTGAAGGTCACCGTTATTAATCCGGCACTTATCACTGTTTGCCAGGGTTCTAATCCCAGCATAATTCCACCGATCTTAATGGCTGCGAGGGTTACGGCAGACATGGTGATCACATTAAAGATAACCCCCAGATATATTGCCCGAAACTTCCGTAAGAACTTGGCTGCAGGACCTCCATAACGAAGTTCATAGAATTCCAGATCTGTATTCACATTGGACTTCCGCCAAAGCTTTGCGTAAACAAAAACGGTAAGCAGACCGGTAATAAGAAAAGCCCACCAGACCCAGTTCCCCGAAACCCCATTGGTCCGAACAATATCTGTTACTAAATTGGGTGTATCCGTTGAAAAGGTAGTGGCAACCATGGAAAGTCCTAATAACCACCAGGGCATGGTACGACCAGATAAAAAGAATTCGGATGTGTTTTTCCCGGATTTTTTGGAGACGATGACCCCTATAGCAAGAACTATAGAAAAGAAAACAATGATAAAACTATAATCGAGCGTGCTTAATTCCATGGATACATCTATTGGTTGGTGGTTAAAGATATTATTTTTTGGGATACCTTTGAGTATCGTCTTCTTTGACCTAGAAACAATCCTCCGACGCCAGTGGAAATTTCCATCACTTCCTGGATCCTTGCCTTTGTTGCCTCTTTTGTTTTGGGTATTTCAAAATCCGGGATCAAAGGCATCGCCGTCATAATTATTACCCTGATGGCTCTTTCCTTTGGTGCCAGAGCCTCCACCGGCTTGCTGGTTCCCTTGTTTATAGTAGGCGATATCTTTGCCGTCCTGTACTACAACAAACACGCCCAATGGAAATACATTCGCCGTTTTTTACCCTGGATGATGAGTGGGGTGGTTCTGGGGGTCCTCATTGGGAACGACCTCCCGGAAAAGACCTTTAAGGTCTGTATGGTCATCGTGATCCTGGGTAGTGTGGTGATGATGGCCTGGTGGGATATGCGAAAATCCAAGGTGGTGCCTACCCATTGGACCTTTGCCGGTTTTATGGGGATCATGGCGGGGATTACTACCATGATAGGAAACCTTGCCGGTGCCTTTTCCAACATTTTCTTTTTGGCAATGCGTATCCCTAAGAATGAGTTTATTGGCACAGCCGCCTGGTTATTTTTTATCATCAATATTTTTAAACTGCCCTTTCACATCTTTGTATGGGAAACCATCACCCTGGATACATTGCTCATTAATGCGAAATTGCTACCCGGGGTGGCCCTGGGATTGTTTTGCGGGGTTCGACTAGTAAAGATCATCAAGGACCAGTTCTATCGAAAAATGATCCTTATCCTCACCGCTCTGGGTGCTTTAATCCTGCTGTTTAGATAAGCATTCATTTAATTTTACTAATTTACTCCGTTCTTTGAATATATCATGGAGCTGTTTCTTCTTAGAACCGCCTAGTTATGCGCCAATCATTTACATCATTGTTGTTGTTCTTGCTACTGCTTGGTTCTTGCAATGAATTTAAGCAGCGCCGGGATGTTGCAGCTACTTCTAAGAATATTAAGCGAGACCTGGCAGACATCAAAGAAGATGGCAAACTCAAAGCCCTGATAGCTTACAGTGCCACCAGTTATTTCCTGTACAGAGGGCAGCCTATGGGCTATGAATACGAACTACTTAAGCGTTTGGCAGACGATCTTGGAGTTGAATTAGAACTTACTGTATCCCGGAATCTGGATGACCTTCTTACCGAACTAAAGAAAGGAAATGTAGATATTGTGGCCCATGGGCTTGCAATCACCTCCGAACGAAAAAAAGAGGTGGCCTTTGCCGACTATCTTTATATCACGGAACAGGTACTGGTGCAAAGAAAACCTGCTGGGTGGCGACAAATGACCCTTGATCAGATCCAAAATTCCATCATAACAGATCCCATCCAACTTATTGGTGATACCATTTCCGTACGGAAGAACTCCTCCTATTTTAAGCGAATAAAGAACCTGTCTAAAGAAATAGGGGGAGAGATCTATATTGATACCCTATTGGGAAATTTAGCCACCGATGAGATTATTAAAATGGTGGCGGATGGGACTATCAAATACACCCTGGCGGATAAGAACCTGGCCTCCATTAACGCCTCTTATTTTCCAAACCTGGATGTGGGGGTGCCGCTTAGCTTTTCACAGCGTATTGCCTGGGCCCTGAGGCCAGAGTCCAAGAAGCTTTTAAACGCCACCAATAAATGGATAAAGAAAGAAAAGAAACAAACAGACTACTACGTTATCTACAACAAGTACTTTAAGAACAAAAGAAGTTTCAGAAGGCGGGTGAACAGTCCTTTTTACAGTCTTAACCAACGGCAGATCAGTAAGTACGATCTTATTATAAAGGAAAATTCTAAGCATATTGGGTGGGATTGGCGTTTATTGGCGTCATTGATCTATCAGGAATCGCGTTTCGATCCGGAGGCAGAGTCCTGGTCTGGAGCAAAAGGCCTTATGCAAATGATGCCGGAAACCGCCAAAGAAATGGGGGTAACGGCCTCCTTAGACCCAACAGATGTGATCAGGGGTGGTTCCAAATACCTAAAAACGCTTTATGATAGGTTTGAACATATCACCGATTCTGTACAGCGTATGAAATTTACCATGGCCTCTTACAATTGTGGCTATAGCCATGTATTGGATGCCCAAAATCTTGCCCATATCAAAGGCCTGAACGATACCATTTGGGATGATCATGTAGAAAAGATGATCCTGGCTTTGAGCTACCCTAATAACTACAACCATGAGGTGGTGAAATATGGTTATGTGCGGGGACTGGAGCCTTTTGAATACGTAGATCAGATCTTTAAAAGATATGATCATTACTGTAAGTTTATTGATCTGGATGACTCCAAGAAAGGAGTTCTAGCGGGTTCTTAGTCGGTTGAGAATATTCTTACTAAATTTTTTATCATCCTCAAGGATATTGAAGAAAGTGTTGATAAAGTTATGAGCCTGCTTATAATGATCTTGGTCCTTAAATAGGTCTTCTAATACAGTAACCTCCTTCAGCATTTCTTCCTTTTTTTCAAGGAATAATTTCCGCACCTCGTATAGCTGTGCTTCCTCGCGTTCATATCCTTTGTAGATACGATCTGTGACCTGAGTGATAGAACCAGACAGGTTCTGTATGTTGGTAACCGCCGCGTAAGGGGCATTTACCAGGCCACACATATCAAAATCGAATGGCACCGGGATGATCCTCTTTTCTGCAAACAATATCTTTTGGTTGTGCTGTTGCTTGGTGGAATAATCTGTGTTGGCGATCATATATTCAAAAAAGGCATTTTGAATAGAGGCGGCAGCGTCGTGCTGCAGGGGATGTATGATCCGTTTAATTTCCTTCCCATCGTATCTTTCTGCTACCTGGTCTATATCCTCTATCATAAAGCCAAGAAGATTGTGTTCTACCTTTCTCTTTCCTCTTTCCTCAAAGAGTTCTATCCTTGTGAGCCTGGTTTTAAAGTGATAGGTCCCTACGCATTCGTAGAGTTTGTAGGCCAGGTATTCTTTTAGCACATAATCACTACTGTTCCTGTCTATAAGACAAGGAAGGACCAATTTTATCTTTTCACTCCCATGGAACAAGCTGCCTTTGGTGTACTTTTTTTTAAATTTGAGTTTGAGGGGGGCAAAGTAACAGTTGGCCCGCCTAAAATTTCCCCGGGCCCTCAGATCTACCGGGAGGGAATCCCAGGAAGTATGGGCCTCCTTAAACCAGATCATTGACTGTAAGTAAGTGCTGTCATTGGTTTCCCTTTTCATGGCTTTGTTAGAATACCGCAGCTGAAGAAGTAAAGGAACCTCGCTGCCGAAAAGGGGCTGTACCCCTTCTTCAATGACTGTTATATCGCTTTCCTGAGCATAAGAGTGGGGCATCAGATACAGCATCCAAATGAGTAGAATCCCCTTTATCCAATGGTGTTTCATTGTCTTCTTCTCTTCCTTAAATGTACAATTAAATGTGAAATATTTGCCATCAGGAAATTTTATTCACCCCAAAATTTGCTGTAAATGTTACTAATAATTTTTGTTAAGGATTTGTTAAATTATTCTTTTTTTTATATCTTCAAGAAATCCCCTCCCAATAGTTATTGGGAATTATGGGGACCAGTAAAATGAGCTAATGGAGAAATCTGAAAAATTATTAGGAGCAAGGGTGATTACTGGGTTATTACTGATCACTTTAGTAACCCTAGTAATTCTTATGTATCAAGAGTATTCTGCTGAATTAGCCAAGAATGCGGAACTATACATGGCTTCTTCTTTACAAAGTTTTGACACCTCATTGGCTGTCAAATAAAAGCCGGCAATCTTGTCATGAGTACCTCCCGGAAATCATGATTTACAGATCATTCACTATTAGACCTTTAAAATCCGGCTTGTTTCTAAGCCGGATTTTTTAATTTGTAATAAAAATTATGACGCTCCATAAAATTGGGCTTGGCGGTGGCTGCCATTGGTGTACCGAGGCCATCTTTCAATCCCTCCTTGGGGTAACTAAAGTTGAACAGGGTTGGATCTCCGCCAGGGAAGCAGACACCTTTTCAGAAGCCATCATCGTGCATTATGAAGCGGAGGTCATCCCCTTGAAAGTCCTTGTTGAGATCCACCTACAGACACATAGCTGCACCTCGGATCATTCTATGCGTTTAAAATATCGATCGGCCGTCTATGTGTTCTCAAAACAGCAAAAAAAAGAGGTAGAAACCATGTTGGTCCACTTACAACCTGCATTTGAGAAACCCCTCATAACCAAAGTCCTTTTTTTAAAAGAATTCAAGGGGAATGCGGAGGAGTACCTGTCCTATTACCAGCGAGATCCCAACAAGGCTTTTTGCAGAAATGTGATTTCGCCAAAGCTCCGTATTTTACTTGCAAACTATAGCTCCCGGGTAGATCATACTAAGATCCGCCTTCCTTGCGGGGAAGTATAATAAGGCTACTTTATTTTGTTATCTCCCTTACTATGAGTACCTTATACATGGTATTCATCATAATTTTACTGTTATGGGAAGAATTAAGGCACTAAACAAATGGGCCAATGCCCATACCTATTACCTCATAGACATAGTAAGAGCTGCACTTGGTCTCTTTCTGATTTTAAAAGGGGTCGATTTTATGTCGGATGCCCAGGCCATGGCCCTGGTCATGGATCCCTTCAGGGAGCTGCCCGGCAGCATGATGATCATGCATTACGTGGCAGCCGCTCACTTTGTGGGGGGATTCTTTATCATCGTTGGCCTCCTGACCCGTTGGTGTGTAGTTTTACAAATACCTATCATTATAGGAGCCATACTTACCAATTTTTTGGGCGTAATGGTCGTAGCTAACCTTATACAGGCGTGCGTGGTATTTCTGGTATTGATCTTCTTCCTGCTGTACGGATCCGGAAAACACTCCCTGGACTACTATCTTAAAATGCAGAAATAAGTGAATATTTATTGCGCTGGAGCTGGTTTTCTTTTGGGCATCACCAAACTGTCTGCGGGATAATTCTCCTTTAAATAGCTCATTTGAGATTTCGCCCAGGAAATAAGCAGCTCTCTTTGCTCGTCCGATAAGTTAGCCTCGGAATGCAACCCCAAATAAGTGTAATCTTTTAAAGGCATTTCCTTTTTTTCAACCATTTCCGCTACCTCTTCCCACTTATGGTTTTGGATGGCTATTGGTCTGTTGGTGAACTCAGAGAAATTAAGATGACCTTTCCCGTGCTCTATGTGGTCATTAAGCCACCAGGCTACCGGCTGTACATTGGCATACCAGGGATAGACCGTCTTGTTGGAGTGGCAGTCATTACAAGATACCCTGAGGATCTCATCTACTTCTGCAGGCACTTCGTATTTCTTAGTTATAGCATAGGTAAGGTCATTGCTTTCATTTCTTTCCGGTCTGAAGAATTGAATTATGACAAGTATAACCAGAAGGGCAAGAAGGATCTTTTTGATCATGATATATTGAATTAGGTTTGTTACGCTAAAGTAAAATTATTCTTTGGGATTTGGTTATGAATATAACTTCAAATTAACATTCGTTCTACCTTTTATTTCAGAAATAAACCTCTTTCCTCAAAAACCCAAAACTGTTAAAACATCGATTAAATGCACATAACTTCGGTCTACACCACATATTTTGGCACTTTCACAACAAATGGCGGTAGGAGCATTCTTATGTTTTGTATCTTATATAGACGAAAATCTTAAATTCTATGTTATGGAAAAATACACGAACAAACACCCGATCTTGAATACTATTCTTTCTGTTTTAAACGTAAGTCTAGAAGTAGTCCTTGCCCTAATCGCTTTGGGATTCATCATTGGCCTTTATGGCATCTTAAACTAAGAGGTTAATTTTGAGTACCATTGTAATATTTACAACACAGTAAAATCCGATCTTTCTACAGGTCGGATTTTTTTATGATCTCGTACTTTATACGTTCTACTTATCCTCCTCTACCAATTCATATCCCTGGTTGATCCCCTTTTCCATGGCCGGAACCCCACGTTCCATCCATTGAGGTTTGGGATCTCCTTTTAGATAATGGTCAAAGAACTGGGCCATTCTAATAGTAAAGTCTTTTCGGTTCTGCAGTTTTAAGGGCCAGTGTGGTTCCCCGTTGTAATTCAGGAACCAGGAAGGTTTTCCAAGTCGTCGCAGGCTCACAAAGAATTCTATCCCCTGGTACCATGGCACATGTCCATCCGCATCGTTATGCATAATGAGCAGGGGCGTATTGATCTTATCCATAGTAAAGATAGGCGAGTTCTCCAGGTATCGCGTAGGGTATTCCCAGGGGGTGCCCCCTATACGGCTCTGGGTATGCTCATATTGAAATTGGCGGCTCAGGCCTGTCCACCATCTGATGCCCCCATAGGCACTGATCATGTTAGGAACCGGAGCACCGGCCTCGGCCGCCTTAAAAATGTCTGTCCTGGTCACCAGGTAGGCGATCTGATAGCCGCCCCAGCTATGCCCTTGTACTCCAATATTCTCCTTGTCTACAAACCCCTTTTCTATAAGAGAGGTAACGCCCGGGATCACACAGTTATAGGCGCTTTCCCCGGGATAGCCTATACGGTAGTGTATATCCGGGTTAAAAATAAGGTACCCCCTGCTGGCGTAAAAACTGTAGTTGATGGTTGACCTGCCTGCCGTGGGTGCCCGATGGCGGTGCAGCCCATCCGCACTTTTTTCATAGAAATTCACCAGCATAGGATACTTTTTAGACGGGTCAAAATCCTCCGGCTTTACCAGCAACCCTGTCAGTTCAATTCCATCCAGGGATGTCCAGGTTATCAATTCAATACTACCCCAGTTATAATCTGCCTGCTGCGGATTAGCGGTACTGATCCTGGCAGGGGATTTTAGATCCATATCGGCTACCCAGAGATCCGGGAATTCCGTAAAAGATTGGCGGGTAAATAGGAGTTTGTTGGCCAGAGCCGACTTTATAGGATACCCATATCGGTAGGGACCATTGAGGAGGGGTTGTACGGTATTGCTCTTAAAATCAAAGGCCGCAAACCCACTACTTTTGTCTGTTTCGTTAAAGGTTTCGAGCAAAGCTTTTTCTGAGGTATCTATGTACTCTTTTTCCCAGTCTAGTCGTATATAGCGGTACACGGTTCTGGTCTCCCGGCCTTTTGTGAGTCGGGTTGAAGAGCCGGTTGCAGGATCGAATTTCCAAATATCATAGCGGTCGTACAGCAATAAAGATCCGTCCTTTTCTGTCCAGCCCGCAAAACCGTAAGGGGACGGAAATGAGGGGGAATCGTGCAGCTCATCGTAAAATTGTTCGCCTTTGGTAAGGGCTCTGTATTGGTCCTTTGAGATGTTGTAGGTAAACCAGAGACTATCCGCATTGTTATAGCCAAAGACATAGGCACCTTTAGGGCTGAGGGTTACCCGCCCTGCCAATTTGGTAAGTACTTTTTTACGGGATCCGGTGGTGAGATCCACCAGGGCATAGTCGCGCGCACGTTCTCCCGTCCATTGGCTTTCCAGCGCATAGGGGGTTGGGTTGCTCAACAGGACTGTGTTGGCATTGCCTTTATCTGTAAGTTGAAAATCCGGGTAGGTGGCATTTGCCAGTTGAGTTAACGTCTTCTTTTTGTTTAAATGGATGACGGTGGTATATGCTTGTACCGTATCATTCTTTAATTGCAGTTCCTGTACGGTATAGAGACGGGGTTCGTCATAGGTCCAGACCTCCACGTTAACGATCTCTTCTTCGGTTAGCAGGGTATCTTTAATGATGGGTGGTTTGGCCAGGCCAAAATAGAGCTTGGTTTCATCTTTGGAAAAGTGCACTTCCTCGGTGGCTGAAGGCCGTAGGTCATTGCCAAGACTTTGCCCATCCACCAATTTTTCGGCGGTGGCCATGCCTTGTTGCCAGTGATAGAGTTCCCTGGGCCGAAGCTGTACCTTGGTAGTATCTGCATCTACCACAAATCCTAAATGTTGCCCGGTCTCGCTAAGGCTGAGTTGGGCATAGGTAGCCTTTTTAGCCTCGTGTACTTTGGTAAGGGAGCCCTTCTCAAAATTAAGGACGTAGACGGCGGCGTTGGCCGAGTCATTTTCCCCTGTGGTGGCCCAAGCCAGGGATTTTCCTCTTTTGGCGAAGGTATAGTCTGTGACAAACTTAAAGGTGTCTTGTTGTTCAGTGGCAATGTCTCTTACCAGGAGGTGATAGCCGTTCTTTTTGCTGACCTTTTTTTCTTTCTTTTTCTTGGTCTTTTTAGTGTCCGAACTATCTTGAGTAGTGTCTTTTTTAGCTTCAATCTCTTCTAATTGGTACGCTAGGTAGCCACTCCATTTTTCCGGGATCTTGTAGCTCTTTATATTGCCAATTCTCTCCAGTTGACCGGTGGTAAGATGATAGATCCCCAGGCTATCCTTAGGCATGTCCTTTTTTTTTACCTTTTTGCGTTTCATAGCCAGCACACTGTCTTTCCAGGCGGAGATGGTAAAAACGGCATGTTTGGAATCATAGGTAAAGGCCCCTTTGGAGGCCCGCTCATAGGATAACAACTCCTTCCCTGAAGCGTCTTTCAAGTGAAGGAACTGATCTTTCTCCCCTTGTTCCAGACTGTATAACACATAGGCCCCGTTGGGCGCAATCGCCGGTGTCTCTATAGAATTCCAAAGTGCCAGATCGGGATGATCTAATACTTTTTTTTGGGCACTTACAGAAAAGCTAAGTAAGACTAAGAGGAAACAGTATAATGGCTTCATAAAAGAGGTTTTGATGTAAGTTCTAAATATACTATTTCTGAGGGTTATGTGAAATAACTAGATAGCATGTGAATTTAAAAATCCAATCTAGGATTAGATTGGATTTTTTAAAAGTTCCTTTTGTGTGCACTTTACTCTTCCATTTTTACTAAAGGTGAATGATGTTCATGGACTATCCTCCATCCATTCTTGGTCTTGAGAAATAACAACGACATTTGCTCGTTCACCACGGCAAGATCTTCACCAAATTGCAAATGAAAATCTGAGTGCAGCGTAACATTGGCCACATCACCAAAAACAGCAATTTTCATATCATTCATATCAAACTTCAACACTTCAGTAACTGAGCCAAATGTATTTCTTTCAAATTCTTCATTTTCCGCTCCATTGTTTCGTACTTCTCCATTTTTAAATTCAGTGAACTTTTCATTATAAGCATGAAAAGAGATCAGCTTGTCTATATCTCCATCCAGCACACTTTGTGAAATGCTATCTATGGTCATTTTAACGGCTTGCTGGGCCTCTGGAAATTCATCGTTTAAAAGATCAATTTTTACTACTTCAACTTCTTCCTCTTTTTGTTTGCATGCAGTGATCACAATCGAAAAAACCATAATCAGTGCAACTATCATTTTTGTTTTCATACTGGTATTTTTATTTGGTTAGTATACAGTCAATAAATTACGAATTAAATTAGGAAATCAAAACAACAAATATCTATCATGTCCCGTCTCTTCCCGATAAATATGGGGAGCTATCGGGATCGGGATGGTATTTAAGCTAGTGATATTTACCCTTTCTTTTTTCCATAAAAAGTATTTCAAAAAAATATAAGCCTTCTAATGTTTCGGTAAGGCCTATCTTTAGGTAAAATAAAAATTCCGCAGGCCTGTACAAACTCCGGAAGTTTTTGATTCAAATCCATGGAGGACAACCAACAAAAAATAGATCAACTCTTAGAAAAATTAGCCGTCCTTGAAAAGGTACACGGGCATTTTGCCGAGGAGATAACCCAGCTGCGGGAGGAGATCAACCAACTTAAAAATGCTCCCCATGCCCCAGCCCCTGTACAGGAAACTCCCCAGGCGCCAAGTGAAGTAAAACAGGAAACTAAGGCTGTTAAGACCGCCCCTGCTCCTTCCAAATTAGTCCGCGTTCAGGACAATAAGATTATAGGGGGTGTCTGTTCCGGGATGGCCCAAAAATATGGGATGAACCTTGCGTTAATGCGACTGCTTTGGGTACTTTTTGCCCTGCTATTCTGCATTGGCGTATTGGTCTATGTGCTCCTTTGGGCCACACTCCCAATAGGGGAAGGGTTTTATGAAACATCCGCTCCGGAAATGGCAGCCCCCGCCATGCAAAGCACCTCAGCGCCTCAGCCAACAGCCCCTAAAAAACCGGTGGTCGACTTAGAAAAATACATAGGGGAAAACCTTATCAGTAAGATCGGTATTGCGGTGCTGGTCATTGGTGTAGGAATTGGCGCCAAATACTCCATAGACAATGATCTGATCAGTCCGGTTGTACGCATTATCATGGGCTATACCATAGGCGCAGCCCTGTTGGTATTAAGCCAAAGGCTAAAGCAAAAATATGAGAATTTTAGTGCCGTTCTCGTCAGTGGGGCCATGGCCATCTTCTATTTTATGACCTTTGCCGCCTACTCTTTTTATGACATGCTTTCTCCCGTCACTGCCTTTGCCTTGATGGTGCTCGTTACCATTGCCGCAGTAGGGGCGGCCCTTAATTACAACAAACAGTTTATAGCTCATATTGGGCTGGTAGGTGCCTATTGTATCCCATTTTTATTGAGTGAGGGGAAAGGGCAGGTTCTGGTGCTTTTTAGCTATATGACAATCATCAATGTGGGTATTTTGGTAGTGGCGTTCAAAAAATACTGGAAGCCCCTGTACCTGGTCGCGTTCTTTGTCACCTGGCTCATCGTCCTTAGCTGGTATGAGACCAGCTATGAGGCTCCTGAGCATTTCAGCATACTGTTAGGCTTTGGCTTTGTCTTTTTTGTCCTCTTCTATCTCACTTTTCTAGGCTATAAACTCATAAAAAAAGAGCCCTATGAGGTGCTCGATATTGTCCTGGTCCTGGCTAATTCCTTTGTGTTCTATGGCCTGGGCTATAGCCTCATAAAAGATATGCCGGAATGGGAATCCTATCTTGGATTATATACCCTTTTCCATGCGCTGGTGCATGGAGTGGTGGGCTTGGTGATCTATCAACAAAAGGGGGTAGATAAGCCTATTTTCTACCTGGTTTCAGGGATGTTCCTTGTCTTTGTTACGCTCACTATTCCTGTGCAATTAGACGGGAATTGGGTAACGCTGTTATGGCTTGGGGAAGCGGCTTTGCTGTTCTGGATTGGGAGAACCAAACAGGTGCCCATTTATGAAAAAATTGCCTATCCTGTGCTCGTGCTTGCCTTTTTCAGCATCCTCCAGGATTGGAGCGAGACCTATTATGATGTGTACCTTTTGGAGGAAGTAACTCGCTTCCCATCGCTTCTTAATGTTACTTTTTTAAGCTCCCTTCTCTTTAGCGGGGTCTTGGGTGGTATCAATTACCTGCACTATGACAAAAAGTATGCTGTCGCCTTTGCGAATGATAAAACTGCAGCTTCCGCTGTATCGGTGGGCCTTTCGGGCATGCTATTACTTGTACTTTATTTTACCTTCGCCCATGAAATTTCTTATTACTGGGATGGTCTGTTTCAGGATTCTGCTACGGAGATCACTCCGGGTTCGTATGGCAAAGAGTATAACTACGACTTCCTCTCCTTTAAAACCGTATGGGGTATGTTGTATTTTGTGGGTTATACCACCCTGCTTTTGATGGTCAATGATGGCAAGATAAAAAGCAAGATAATAGGTATCCTAAGTTTGTGCCTGGGAGCTCTTGGCCTGCTGTTCTTCTTAACCGTAGGGCTGTATGAACTCAGTGAACTGCGGGATAAATATTTGACAGAAGGTTTTACCGGCGGCTGGTTCTATCTGGGCATCCGTTATCTGGCTTATGCCTTTGTAACTGCCTTGCTTGTAGTGGCATCCAGACATCTAAAACAACACTATACAAAAGTGCAGTATGCCATCCCCTTCGATCTGATCCTAAGTGTAGTTATTCTATGGACAGCCAGCAGTGAACTCATCCACTGGTTAGATCTGTCCGGGGCACAGGATTCCTATAAATTGGGGCTTACTATTTTCTGGGGTGTCTATGCCCTTGGCCTTAGCGCATTTGGGATCTGGAAGGGCAAAAAACACCTTAGGGTAGCGGCTATAGTACTGTTTGGTATCACGCTTTTAAAACTGTTCTTCTACGATCTGGTAGACCTTTCCACACTGTCAAAAACGGTGGTCTTTGTCTCTCTGGGCATCTTGTTGTTGCTAATTTCCTTTTTGTACAACAAGTTTAGATCACATATATCATCCCGATAGTAGCGATAGCCATCGTCACAAACGGAAATAAAGAACAAACAATAGCTAGGTAAAGACCTTCCAGGTTCTACTGAGAATCGGAGAACATAGGCCCTCCTTAACCACATTTAGACGAACCACAGTCCGTGCAGGTTAGGCAACCTTCCTGGTAGATCAAATTGGTAGATTTGCAATTGCTGCATTTCTGACCTTTGGCGGCCACACCATCAGCCACATATCTTTTTAACGCACGTACAACGCCATTTTTCCAGGTGTTAATCTGTTCGCTATCCAGGTGCAGACTGTTGATGAGGTCCACAATTTTATCAATCGGCATCCCATGACGCAGCGTACTCGATATCAGTTTTGCATAGTTCCAATATTCGGGATCAAACTTATGGGAAAGACCCTCAATAGTGGTCTTGTACCCCCGGGTGTTCTTGTATTGAAAATCATAGCGCGAGTTACCGTCTTCGTCCCTGTTCTTGATGATCACCCCTTCATCTACCCAGCGAGGTATCAAAATACCATCGTCATCATCTGCCAGACCAGTGAAGATCTCGTAGGGTTTACTGTCTATACGACCTATAAAAGCGATCCACTTTTCCTTGTTGTTCTGAAAACGCACCACGTCTGCCTCAAGGATCTGTGGTCTTTTGGTAGGAACTGAGGTTAAGGTTTCTTGTTTGTCCTCTTTGTTATCCTCATTAGAGATCAGTACACCAGAACGGGATCCATCCCTGTATACTGTAACTCCTTTACATCCCACCTTCCAGGCTTCCAAATATAATTTTCCTACCAGTTCTTCTGTAGCATCGTTGGGGAGGTTTATAGTAACGCTTATGGAATGATCTACCCACTTTTGTACTGCCCCTTGCAATCGCACCTTGCTCAGCCAATCTACATCGTTGGAAGTAGCCTTGTAATAAGGAGATTTTTTTACAATAGCATTGATCTCATTCTGGGTGTAATTTTTATCGGTGTCATAGCCTTTGATATTCATCCAGGCCTTAAACTGATGATGAAACACCAGGTATTCTTCCCAGGAGTCGCCCACCTCATCTACAAAGTCTACGCGGGCCTCCTTATCGTTAGGGTTAACTTTTCGTCTGCGTTTATACACCGGAAGAAATACGGGTTCAATGCCAGAAGAGGTCTGGGTCATTAAACTTGTGGTCCCTGTAGGTGCAATGGTCAACAGGGCAATATTTCGTCTGCCGTATTCCAGCATTTCATAATACAGCTTTTCATCGGCTTCCTTTAAACGGAGAATAAACGGGTTTTCCTTCTCCCGTTCTGCGTTAAATATTTCGAACGCACCTCTGTCGCGTGCCGTATGCACGGATGCCCTGTAAGCCTCAATGGCCAGGGTCTTATGCACCTCGATGGAAAAACTGTTTGCTTTTTCACTGCCATAACGCATACCTAATGCCGCCAGCATATCGCCTTCTGCCGTGATGCCAATGCCGGTACGGCGGCCTTCCTGTGCTTTTTTCTTTATGTTCTGCCAAAGGTTATATTCCACCATTTTGGTGTCTTCCAATTCCGGGTCGTCGGCAATTTTCTTTAGGATGCCGTCCACTTTTTCGAGCTCCAGGTCTATGATATCGTCCATAATACGCTGTGCTACCGCTACGTGTTTTTTAAAGAGCGGAAAATTAAAGGCAGCTTTATCTGTAAAAGGCGCATCTACATAAGACAAAAGATTGATGGCCAGCAAGCGGCAAGAATCATAGGGGCAAAGAGGGATCTCGCCACAAGGATTGGTTGAGACCGTTTTATAGCCCAGATCTGCATAGCAGTCTGGTACCGATTCATTGATTATGGTGTCCCAGAACAAAATTCCCGGTTCAGCCGATTTCCAGGCGTTATGGACAATTTTACCCCATAGTTCAGACGCTTTTATCTCCTTCTTAAATTTTGGATCAGCACTATGGATCGGGAATTTTTGGGTGTAGGTGCCATCATTTTCAACAGCTTTCATAAAAGCATCGTCCATGCGAACGGAAACATTGGCGCCCGTTACTTTACCCTGTTCCATTTTGGCATCTATAAAATTCTCAGCATCGGGATGGTTGATAGATACGGATAGCATTAAGGCTCCCCTTCTTCCATCTTGTGCCACCTCACGCGTAGAATTTGAATATCGTTCCATAAAAGGCACCAATCCCGTAGAGGTTAGGGCAGAATTTTTTACCGGCGAGCCCTTGGGTCGAATATGAGATAAATCGTGCCCCACACCTCCCCTGCGTTTCATCAATTGCACCTGTTCCTGGTCTATCTTCAGGATACCGCCATAGGAATCAGATTTCCCATCCGTTCCTATCACAAAGCAATTGGAAAGCGAGGCAATTTGAAACGGGTTGCCAATACCCGCCATCGGGCTACCCTGAGGGACTATGTATTTGAAGTTCTTTATGAGATCAAAAACTTCCTCTTCCTTCATCGGATTTGGATACTTGACCTCGATCCTCGCAATTTCGCGAGCGATCCTGCGGTGCATATCGTCTGGCGTACGTTCATAGATGTTTCCGTCAGAATCTTTCAGGGCATATTTGTTTACCCATACACGGGCGGCCAGATCATCGCCTTTAAAATAGATCAGCGAAGCTTCAAAAGCTTCATCCTGGGTGTATGTTGTAGTGGGATTTGAGGAAGTAGTTGTTTGCATTTATAGAAGAGTATGATTTATTAGGTTGTAATTCTGCTCTAAAATTAGACAAAAAGAAAAGAACTATTTTATGATAAAAATCATAAAGTGTACAAAGAATAAGGTTAAAACTACTGATTATCAGTTATTTAATAATTTATCAACATAAAAAAGTTGACAAAAAAATACAAGTTCCATTAAATGGATAGGATGCCTGTCCGCAGGGGGCAGAGCAGACGGCATGTCTTTTAAACCACAAAATTTGTTCCTTAAAACGGCTCCTAAACTGTCATAATTTCTTATAGATTTTGATCCGAATAGTGACCTTTTAAAAATTATGGTGTCTTAAGTATGTGAATCATTACTTGTTCTTTTTAAAACATACAATCGTGAACTTGCCTTTTTTATTTGGCACCCTCTCTGCAAGTACCTGTATCCCCTTACAAGTACTATGCAGATCTCGGGAAAACCTACTAAATGCTTACAGTGAAAACGATTAAAGAATTTGATGAACGTTACGATAGTTGGTTGGGTTGATTTGGGTCTCTGTGGAAATATAAAAATTTCCGAAGGGGACCCTTATCTCAATGTTTCATTAAATTGCTGTCGTTTACCAAATAACAGATTCAAACCATAGTAGAAGGTGACCATACTCAAAAAACTGTTTCTTGTATTAATCGGTGATCGATATAAGTCTGATTTAACAGATGAAAATCCGTATCGCAGCCTTACGGACGAGGAATTGGTTAAAACGATCATTGAGACTAAAAACACCCTTTTATTCGGTATTATTTATGACAGGTATGCAAATAAGGTCTATACTAAATGTGCAGGTTTTTCAAGGTCGGAGGATGAGGCCGCAGATCTCACACAGGATGTTTTTCTTATGATATACGTTAAAATGGGAAGTTTTAGAGGCGCGTCTAAATTCTCTAGTTGGGTGTATGCCTTAACCTATAATTTTTGTGTCAACTATGTGAACAGGAACAAAGAGCGGAAAATGAGTGAGAAATGGGAAAAGCTGGAGGATACCGATGCTAGTTTGTCCATAAATGTAGAGGATAGAAGCTTATTTCATATGCGAACAGACAAGCTAAAAAGAGTATTGGAACAAATAGCCCCGGAAGATAAAGCCATTTTGCTGCTGAAATATCAGGATGATGTTCCCATCAAAGAACTTTGTGCCATTCTGAATATTGGTGAAAGTGCTGTAAAAATGCGACTGAAAAGGGCGAAGTTAAGACTAATAGAAACCTATAATGCAACCCCATAATGGCAGATAACAAACAAAATCCGTTTAAAGATCTGGGTAAATTAATAAAGGAGGCTCCCCCTAACCTTAAAACAAAGGTGATGAATGATGTTGCCACAGCCAAACTTATTATGGACCTGGCCTCCCTGTTCACCCTTAACGTTAAAGAGGTGCTGTCTGGCATGTTTAAAACCCGTCGTAAAAACTAACAAACTAACTATCTAATCTCACTAAAATTATGGAAACAATTGGAAGCTTAGCATCAGAATCCCTCAAATCTATCCTTCAGGATATCGTCTCTGCACTCCCCGGAATCATAGGCGCCATCATTGTTCTGCTCCTGGCATGGATCATCATTAAGATCACCTCGTTTATTTTGAGAAAGATCTTGCGAATAGCCCGGATAGATAACGTATCTGAAAAGATCAATGACGCCAAATTATTTGGAGAGAAAAGCAATGTAAAAGTAGATGTGTCCAAGATATTAATAGGCTTTGTAAAAGGGATCTTATGGATCACTTTTATCATAGTAGCCGCCGAAATAATGGGCCTAACGGTTATTTCAACCGAGATCTCAAACCTGTTGCGCTACTTACCTGTGCTGCTTAGTGCCGTCGTTATTTTTATGATAGGGATGTTTGCCGCCAAATTGATCCGGAAAGCATTGATCGGGATTTTCGAATCCATGGGCATGAGCGGGTCAAAGATAATTAGCGGCATTGTGTACTATATGATCATCATTTTTGTATTGGTAACCGCGCTAAACCAGGCCGGGATAGATACGGAGATCATCACCGGCAATATTACTATGATCATAGGGGCCTTTCTCCTGGCGTTTGCCATTGGTTTAGGTCTGGGATCCAGGGAAGTGGTGGCAGACCTGCTCACCACCTTCTACGCCCGTAAAACATATGCCGTGGGAGATTCTATCAAAACAAAGAAAATAGAAGGTACCATAGAAGCTATAGACGGTATCTCGGTAACGGTAAAAACCAAAACCGCCAGGATAGTGATCCCCATTAAGGATCTGGTTCAAAATAAAGTAGAAATAAAATAGTGCGGAATAGCGAGCGGCCGGCCCGGACCATGACGTTCGTTAAGATCAACTATAATCAACAATTTGTGTAATTAATAATAGAAATTAAAATGGGAAAATTTGAAATTAAAAAAACAAAATCGGGTCTGTGTAAGTTCGACCTTAAAGCTTCGAACGGACAGGTGATCTTAAGCAGCCAATCTTACAAATCCATGTCGGGTTGCAAGAAAGGCATCAGCTCGGTAGAAAGAAATGCCAAAGATGATAAAAGGTATGATCGTAAAACAGCCAAAGATGGCAGCCCTTATTTCACTTTAAAGGCAACTAACGGACAGATCATTGGCACCAGTGAAATGTATAGCAACACTGCCGGAATGGAAAATGGGATCGCTTCAGTAAAGAAAAATGCTATTGGTGCGCCTATAGAGGATAACTCCTAGAAATTAAAAACAATTTAAAATAACTATTAAAACAAAAACGATGAAAAAATTAATACTGTTAGCTCTTTTTGTGATGGGAGGTGTGTTTACCTACGCCCAAACAGCAGCTGAATTAAAAGCCACACAGGCACTTAAAAAGGACTCTATTAACGCCATTCAGGGGCGGGTAGATGCTATTCAAGGTCAGATCAATGCCCTCCCGGGATGGAAAAAAGGCGCCTTTGGGACAATTGGGGTAAACCTGTCTAGTTTTAACAACTGGTATTCTCAGGGCTTTCCGAATAACTCGGCCGGTAATATTGGATTTACTGTAAATGCCTTTGCTAATTTAAAGGAAGATAAGTTCTTCTGGAGAAATGCCGCTAACGTAAATTTAAACTGGGTAAAAATTGATGACAAGGACGATCCTACGGACGATGATAGTTTTAGGGAAGCCACCGATGTCTTTAATATTACTTCCCTCTACGGTAGAAAAATCAGCGAGAAGTTTGCCATCTCTACCCTGGGAGAGTACAGAACAACTATCCTGAACAATTTTAACGATCCCGGATATCTCGATATTGGGGTTGGGGGTACCTGGACTCCTTGCGATGATCTTGTGGTGGTGATCCACCCATTGAACTACAACTTTGTATTTAGCAAAGAAGACGCCATTTTCAATTCTTCCCTGGGAGCTAAGATAGTGGCAGATTACACCAGAAGCATAGGGGCCGTAAATTTTAAGAGCAACCTCTCCTTATTTCAAAGTTATGAAAGCGGGGATCTCAGCAACTGGACGTGGACCAATTCCTTCTCCTATACCTTATGGAAGATGATAGGTGTTGGTTTCGATTTTGGATTGCGGAACAACAAGCAGGAAGCTTTGAACTATTCCGTCAATACCTTGGGGAATACCACAGATACTTTTGATACGGTAGACAATGAGCTTCAAACCTATTGGACGGTAGGCTTGAGTTATGCGTTCTAGCAAAATCAGAATAAATAAGAATTCCATTTATTAACTAAATATTTTATTAATCATTTAAACTAGTAGAACTAATGCTAAAAGAATTTAAAAATTTTATCATGACCGGCAATGTAATTGAATTTGCCGTCGCAGTTATTTTGGCCGGGGCCGTTGGGCTTGTGGTTAACGGATTTGTAAACGACATCGTTATGCCCGTAGTAGGGGAATTTGCCGGCGGTGCAGATTTTGCAAGTCTGAAGTACGTGTTAACCGAGGCCTCTGGTGTTGCAGGAGAAGCAGGTGCTGTTGCAGAAAATGCCATTCGTTATGGGGCATGGATGAATACCATCGTGAACCTTATCATAGTAGGTTTTGTGTTGTTTATGATCGTAAAGGCATACAATAAAACAAAAACGCCACCACCGCCTCCGGCACCGGCAGGACCTTCACAAGAAGATCTTCTGGCTGATATACGAGACCTTTTGAAGAAGAGATAGATCTCTTACATAAAAAGAAGAATTAGATAACCCCCTGCGCCATAAAGTGCAGGGGGTTATTTGTTGTGAAACTCTTAAAGATTTTACCTGAACATAATGTCATATCTCGACACCCATACCAATGGCATGTTTACATATCGCAGACACTCAAGGTGACGTTCTGGCTAGCAGGGTGTCTGTCCCGAATATTACTTATATGTTATTTGTCAGAAATACTATCTACGATTGAGACCACTAAAACTATGGCTATCATTCCCATTATTGCGGTTAAAAATAAAGTCATAACACTTGATTTTAAATATTTCTACAAAGTTGAGGCTACAATATATTGCAATCTATGACTTATCTCATAGTTCCTTAAAAGGCCTATAAAAGATGGCAAGTTTATATATAGTAGAATCTTGCAAAATCATTTAAAATCCTTGTGGTTATTGAGTTTAAACCATTCCAACAGGTGGTTGGGACAGCATTTTAATAAATTCTACATAATTAGATTATGTGTATGGGGTAAAGATTCCAAATAACAACTCATATCTGTGGATGATTTTGGGATAAAGGCTATTTTAGTACGTATATAAAACGAACTTTCCTTAATCGATAAGGAACAAAATAACCACTTTGCTGTAACTTGTACTTGTAGAAAACGAATCAAATAAATATGAAAGAAAATAAAGCATGCATTATCCCGACAATGCGATACAAAAATGCCCGAACGGCAATTGATTGGCTATGCATCGCATTCGGATTTGAAAAACACCTCATAGTGGAAGGAGAGAATAATACCATTACGCACGCACAACTGACATATGGTAATTCCATGATTATGTTAGGTTCTGAAAATGAAAACGAATATGGAAAACTTGTAAAAACGCCCCAAAGCCTCCACGGAAATAACACTCAAGCACCTTATATTGTAGTCGAGAAAATTGATGAACACTATGAAAAGGCCGTTGCTGCGGGAGCAAAAATTCTAATAGAAATTAAAGATGAAGAATATGGTGGACGCGGCTATACATGCAAGGATACTGAGGAATATATATGGAACTTTGGTTCATACGACCCTTGGACGGAAAACGAATAGTGAAAAGCCAGCATACAACATTGGGCACATGTAGACTGAACACTGAGGATTTTGTGAAAAAAATTCAATTGATTAAATTAGAGTATGATTTTATCCAAAAAAAGACTTTTTGGTTGGCTTGTATTCGTGGTTTGCGCTTTACTAGTTCCATTTGTTGCCATGCAATTTACTGATGAAGTAAACTGGGATTTAACAGATTTCATACTAATGGGGATTGTACTGCTCGGAATTGGAATTACATACGAACTTATCGCTGGAAAATCAAAAAAGACAACCTATAGAATGGCTTTCATAATAGGCTTGCTGGGAGCCTTTTTGTTATTTTGGGTAAATGGTGCAGTGGGACTAATAGGTAGCGAAAACCAGGATGCTAACCTTCTATATGGTGTCGTATTCGTAGTAGGTTTAGTGGGTGCTTTAATTTCGCGTTTTAAAGCGAAGGGAATGTCCATTACACTATTAGTTGCTTCTATTGTTCAAATGATGGTACCAATCACGGCATTAATTATTTGGCCACCATCAGAAATTTCATGGGCACCCAGTGTCATTGGAGTTTTTCTATTAAGTGGATTTTTTGCGCTGCTATTTTATTTATCAAGCATGCTATTTAAACGCTCTTCGATTCATGAGATGAATTTGAATTGAATATTATTACTATCCATTTTACCTTACATCTACCTCAACAAAGAACTTGTCTACTCTGAAGCGTATGACGTTGGAGGAAGTGCGGAATAACTTTTTCCCTCTACTCCGTCTATATAAGACCATAAACCCGTATCATCTGGTAATATCATTCCGGGTGTAACAGAGGCAGAATGGATCCAATTCGTTTTTTCAACGATAACTTCCCCATCTATTTTTAAAATGATGCTTTCCAGGCCATCATTTGCCAGGGTAGAATCATTTAGCCTTACGAATAATCCTAAATTATCCGTTTCTGCCGTTTTAAAACTAGAGGTCCAGGGTAAAAATACCTGATATTCATTCCCATATCCCCCGCCTTGTATTCTAGTAGATAATCCTTGTCCATTCACCTCCCATGTAATGTTGGATGTCTCTATATCGTCTTTGCCACAACTAATGATCAAAAGAAAAAGTAACAATGCAATTTTTTTCATATATGTTCTATTAATACCAAGAATATATATATGAAACGAAATTTCACCTAAAATATGACACTTCTCATGCTCATTTTCTTACGCAATGCAATTTTATGATGCAAAATATATTAGTAACTATTTGATTATCAATATAAAACAGAGAACTGGACCGAAATTTCAGCATACATGTTAAAATCTATTAATCACTGAGGAAACCGTAAATAGAAACCCCGAAAAAATAATCCCTTCGACTCCGCTCGACCTGACATTTACCACCTTTTATTCCATGCATTTAGCTAATTAAAGATCCTGAATTATCTTTGACCTTTAAACAAAAAGATGGCCTCAGGATTTTTTGCAATTTTAGATGATGTAGCTACGCTGCTAGATGATGTTGCCTCCATGAGCAAAGTTGCCACCGAAAAAACGGCGGGAATTTTAGGAGATGATCTGGCCGTAAACGCAGAAAAAGCTTCCGGCTTTGCCTCCAAACGAGAACTTCCGGTGCTTTGGGCCATCACCAAAGGCTCGCTGCTCAATAAAATAATCATCCTGCCCATTGCCTTTCTTTTAAGTGCCTTTTTACCCTGGGCAGTGATCGTCATCCTGGTACTTGGCGGCCTGTATCTCGCTTATGAAGGGGCCGAAAAGATCTACGAATTCTTTGTGCCACATGAACATGCCCGCATTCCTGCCGATCTCAAGCCGATCGAGAAAAAGGACATCCTTATAATGGAAAAGGCCAAGATAAAGTCGGCCATCCTCACCGATTTTATCTTGTCTATCGAAATTGTGATCATCGCATTAGGAACTGTTCTCAACAAGCCCTTAACCACTCAGATCCTGGTAGTGACCTTTATAGCGCTGCTGGCTACGGTAGGGGTGTATGGTATTGTGGCATTGATCGTAAGAATGGATGAGTTTGGAACCCGACTAATAAAATTAAACGGTGAAGACAACAGTATTTCTGATATCATAGGGCGGTTTTTTGTGAATGCCCTGCCCTGGGTGATCAAATCACTGGCCGTTATTGGTACTATAGCACTGCTGCTGGTCTCGGGCGGCATCTTTGCCCATAACCTGTCTTTTTTGCACAACCCCTTTCCATGGCTCCCGGATCTCATCTATGAATTTGTTGTCGGACTTCTAACCGGCTTTCTGGTGCTGCTGGTGTATAAGGGAGGCAGGAAGTTAGTTGCCAGTTTATAGGCTTATTGACAAATTGCCGATCCTTGATTCACAATGGTTACCCCTTCATTAATAAAAAGATCTCCATTGGCCAATTTATAGAGGGGATAAAACTGTTGGTTGCCATTGGTGGGAATATATAAGATACCGTTAATATTGTTTTGGTTGATGATCTTCCAGGTACCGTATTCTTGCCAGTTAGATTTTTGCTCATTACCCAATACCGTTCGCTTTACCGTATTTCCGTATAAACCATAATACCCATTGGGGCAATAATGAACTTCTATAAAATAATAGGTCCCATACAAAACCTCACCTTCCCTATATGTGAGGAGTAACTGCTGGTTGTTAAAGTAATTATGCAATTCATCAATAGATGGATTCGTTTGCGCATTAAGCCTCATACTGCAGCATGTTCCTATTACAAAGAGGAGCATCAATGTTATATGCGATTTCGCCTTTAGCCGATCAAAGTTGTCTTTATTTCTCATCACAGACCAATGTCTATTATATGATTAAAACACACTTTTAAAGTATTAATTATTTATAGGATATTCAAAATAATCAGCAATTAATCATATATCCCGATTGCGGTGAACCTCTAAATAGGGATAGTAAGGTTTCTAAGGAGATCTGATTATTGACCCGCACCCGCTTAGAGGAGAATCACGGAAGGGCAGGCTGGGTTTACCAGCCTTCAGGCAGTGGATCGAGTAATTGCACGATGGACGATGGAAGAGGGGATTCTGGCAGTTTGCGTAGCAGATTGGCGTATTCGCGATCCTGAAAACCTTTTGCTGCATTCCAATATAGCTCTGCAGCGCTTTCATTACTGTGGGGCCGAAGTTGCATAATAGGCCATTCTTTCTCGCCCAATATAAATGGTGTCATATAGTCTACTGCAAGCCTTATGCTCCGGCCTTCTAGACTGCGATAAGCAAAGAGGTCGTAGTTGAGATGGCGACCAAGACGGGCCACAGTAATTAGAGCCCGGGCATTGAAAATGCTGTAGTTTAGCGACCGAGTGCGGATGAGCTCCTGGGGTTGGCGTCCATCGATGAAGACCTGGGAAAATATGCGAGTAGGCATGTCGTCAAGTTGTTTGCGCGCCAGATCGAAGTTTTCGCCATAGAGCGCATAAAGAATGAGTTGAGCGTTATACCAGGAACCATGGTTGTTCGGTTGCATAGACTCTTCGATACCTGTAGGGCTTTCCACCATCCAAGTTGCGAATTGGC
>NZ_CAMYKH010000001.1 GCF_947258935.1 uncultured Muriicola sp. | reverse complement strand
TAGTTAGAGACCGTAAGTGATAGCCAAAAAAAGCCATGCCACCATCTTTATAAAGGACCTTCCCAAGAATGTCTTTGCCGGTTTTGTGGTGTCTTTAATAGCGCTTCCTTTGGGATTGGGACTGGCACTGGCAAGCGAGGCTCCCCCTATTGCCGGTATTATACCAGCTGTGGTTGGAGGGGTGATCGTTGCTGTTCTGGGTGGATCACATGTCACCATAACAGGTCCTGGAAATGGACTTGTGATCGTACTTTTAGGGGCTATAACTACCCTGGGGGGCGGTGATCTTTATCAGGGGTATCTGTTTACGCTTGCTGCGGTTGTTTTCTCCGGTATTTTAATGATGCTGCTGGGCTTTCTAAGAATGGGGCGTCTGGCCGATTTTTTTCCTGCCTCTGCCATTCAGGGCATGTTAGCGGCCATTGGGATTGGGATCCTTGCCAAACAATTTCATATAATGATAGGCAATAATAATGAGGCCGGGAACATCTTAAGCCTTTTATTGCAAATCCCTGCTGGCTTAATTGCTTTGTGGGAAACAGATAGTCTAAGTGTGCTGTCTGCAGCCGTCATTGGTTTTTTGAGTTTGTTCATCATGGCATTCTATGCTAAAATTCGGAATCGAATTGTACAATTGATCCCTGCCCCTATGTGGATACTTATCCTTTCCATAGGATTTAATTACTTCTGTTCATGGACCGGTATTACCTATCCCATAGATGATAAATTTTTGATCCCCATCCCTGATAATGTTATTTCCTCTCTGGTATTTCCAGATTTTGGTAAGGTGTTGGAGGTGCCATTTGTGATTGCCGTTTTTGCGATCACGCTTATAGCCAGCATTGAATCCCTGCTTAGCATAAAAGCAGTAGATAAATTAGATCCGGGTAACAGACATTCTAACGTAAATAAGGATCTAAAGGCCCTTGGCCTTGCAACCACCATCAGTGGTTTTATCGGGGGGCTCAATGTAGTTACGGTAATTGCCAGAAGCTCTGTAAACGTTAATACAGGAGCCACTAACCGGTCTGCAAACTTCTTCCATGCTGTGTTCCTGGTTGCCTTTGTTTTGATCTTTCAGGAGCAGCTCAGGAAGATACCGCTTTCTGCCCTTGCCGCTATCTTAGTGTATACCGGCTATAAATTGGCAACACCTTCAGCTATCAAAAAAATAGCCAGTATTGGCAAGGAGCAAATCATCATTTTCTTCGCCACCGTACTAGCCACCCTAACAACTAATCTAATTACGGGTATTGCAGTAGGTATTCTTGTTACCTTTATTATTCATATCCTGATCAATAAAAGCATTCTTCTTTTTATTACACATCTCTTTAAACCCAATATCCTCATGTTTCGGGAAGCGGATGGGGGTAATTATTTTGTAAGCGTAAAACACTTCTGCAGCTTTATGAATTACTATAAACTGAAAAATAAGTTGGATGTCATTTCTGAAAATGAGGAAGTGGTGGTCGATTTTTCCATGTGTAGTTTTGTAGATCATACGGTGTTGGAAGGCTTAGAAAATTACCGTGAGATCTTTGATCTTAAAGGAGGGCATATTGAGCTTATAGGATTAGATAAGCACGAAACAGATTCGGTGCATCCTTTCGCCATTCGTAAAATAATTCCGCTTAGAGCCCTGAAGCCCATTGAACGATATTTTACAAGTAGGCAAGAAGATCTAAAAGAGGCGGCTAAAGATTTTAAATGGAAATATGTTCCCAAAAAAAAGAAGGATACCCACTTTCTGAGAAACTTTGTCTTCTTTAATTCTCGTAATATTCCCTTTTGCTACAATCAGCTTAAGGACGAAAAAAATAAGATCGGTGTATTTGATGTGGAATTTACCGAAGGGGAGTTTATTGCCAAAGAGGTCATAAAGGCTACCGTTATGCATATTCCACTTTCCTTTAATTTACCTGTCTTTACCCTGGATAAAGAAGGATTACTCGGACTCTTGTACAACCTCTCCGGTTTTGATGATATAGAGATCTCCAATCACCCCGACTTTAACAAGCGCTTTCGTTTAAGTGGCGAAGATCAGCCTGCTATTTCCCGCTTATTTACGGACGAACTCGTACTTTTTCTGGAAAGCAATCCGTATTATCATGTAGAGTCTAATGGGAGTGCCTTGCTGATCCTTAAAAAGGAACGCTTGCTCAGTGTAAAAGAAATTAAAGGAATGATCTACTTTGGTAAACAGCTTCAAAAATTACTTCAAACGGAGCAAAATGCTCAATGATTTGTTAAAATACAGGGGTAAAAGGAGTTATCGACGGGTCTTTTATTAATTTGCGCGCTGTTTCTCATCCTCATGAAGTTATATCCAATAGAATCCGGGAATTTTAAATTAGACGGAGGTGCTATGTTTGGGGTGGTGCCGAAATCCTTATGGAACAGGACCAACCCTGCAGATGTTAACAACATGATAGATATCGCAGCAAGATGTCTCCTTCTTGAAGATGGCAACCGTCTTATCCTGATAGATACCGGGATGGGGAACAAACAGTCCGACAAATTTTTTAGCTATTACTACCGTTGGGGAAACCATAGCCTTGATGCTTCGCTTAAAAAAGCAGGTTTTCACAGAGATGATATTACGGATGTGTTTATGACCCACCTGCATTTTGACCATTGTGGAGGAAGTGTACAGTGGAATGACACCCAAACAGGATACGAACCAGCATTTAAGAATGCAGTATTTTGGACCAATGAGCCTCATTGGAAATGGGCCATCAATCCCAACAAGAGGGAAAAAGCATCTTTCTTAAAAGAGAACCTCTTGCCCATGGAAGAAAGTGGTCAGTTAAAGTTTATCACACGCCCCGAATTCCCATTTATGAATAGCGCTGAGCTGGGATTCGACATCTTATTTGTAGATGGGCATACAGACAAACAAATGATCCCACATATTCAATACAAGGGAAAAACATTGGTCTTTATGGCCGATCTGCTTCCTACTGTTGGCCATATACCATTGCCCTATGTAATGGGCTACGATACACGGCCGCTACTAACACTTTCAGAAAAGGAGATCTTTCTGAAAAATGCCGCCGACAACAACTTTTATTTGATTCTGGAGCACGATGCTCATAATGAGATATGCACCCTTCAACATACTGATAAAGGGATCCGTCTCCTAAAAACCCACACCTTTGATGAACTCTTTTCGTAAGCTGTTTTTCTTCGCAATAGCGGTAACTAACCTTAATTTTTTTCCTGTGTATGCGTTTCAAAGTACAGATCTTGTTGCGGAACATAGCTTTACAGAAGGGATAGAAGGACCTGCTGTCAATAGAGCCGGAGACTTATTTGCCGTGAATTTCAAGGAACAGGGTACCATAGGAAAGGTAGATCAGAAAGGGAATGGCGAAGTGTTTATAACGCTTCCTGAAGGGAGTATAGGAAATGGCATACGCTTTGATAAAGATCAGAACATGTTTGTTGCAGATTATGCGGGCCATAAGGTGTATAGGTTAAAAAATGGGTCAAAGACTTTGGAGGTTTGGGCAGAAGATTCAACCATGAATCAACCCAATGACCTGGCCATAAGCGATGCCGGTTTTATTTACCTGAGCGATCCAAATTGGTCAGCGAGCACGGGTAATATTTGGATGGTGACTCCTTCCAGGGAAGTGCGCTTATTGGAAGCCAATATGGGCACCACAAATGGAATAGAGGTAAGTCCTAATGGGAAGTTGTTGTATGTAAATGAATCTGTTCAAAGGAAGGTATGGAAATACGACATTCTAAAAGATGGTACAATTTCCAATAAAAGACTTTTCTTCTCTTTTGAGGATTACGGGATGGATGGAATGCGATGTGATAAGAAAGGAAACCTGTACATCGCACGTTATGACAAAGGCACTGTAGTGATGATCTCGCGGAAAGGGAAACTGCGTAAAGAGATCTTATTACAAGGAAAAAAGCCTTCCAACATTGCGTTTGGGGGAAAAGATGGCCGGGACGGATATGTCACCATGGCCGACAGGGGATGTATTGAAGTTATCCGGATACCCCATCCGGGAAGTTATTACAGTAAAGTTCATAAATAAGGAAGACGATGATTTTAAGAATGCGCGTAATTACCGGACTAGTAAGTGCTGGTTTGTTACTGGTAGGATGTGGGAGCACAAATATTGTATCTACCCCAATTGAGAATATAGATGCCATTTCTTTAAAGGTATCGCCCTTAACAGAAGCACAGAAAAAAAATTGGGGACACGCAGATCTGCTTACAGACACTATTCCCGGAATGAGTGTTGACAAGGCCTATGAAGAGATCATTGGGAAGAAAAAAGGTGATATAGTGATCGTTGCCGTTTTAGATGCAGGTATGGATCTTGAACATGAGGATCTGGACGATGTGATCTGGACAAATCCGGGTGAAAAATCAGGCAACGGCATTGATGATGACAACAATGGCTACATAGATGATGTACATGGGTACAATTTCCTCGGAGAATCTTATAATGAGCAACACGAATTTGCCAGGATATTAAGATTAAAACTTGGGGATGAAGCGCTGCGCGCCAGGGCACAAAAAAAACTGGATAAAGAAGTAAAGGAGGCAAAAGAAACCAAACAGATCATCCTAAATAACAAGCAGCAAACAAAGCAGATCCTCGATATTGTAAAGGAATCTCATCTCGCTATCACAAAACATTTGGGAAAAGAAGCCTATACCAAAGAAGAGGTGGCAGCAATATCTACTACAGATCCGAATCTGCAACGCAGTATAAATGTTATTCAGCAGATGTTAAATTACGGAGACAGTATTCCGGAGATAATAGAACTTATTGAGGCCGATATGGCTCATTTTGAAGAAGGACTGGCAATTTATTCTGAAAAACTAGACTACCATCTGAATGTTGGTTTTAATGGAAGGAAAGAGGTAGGCGATGATCCGTATGACTTTTCAGATACCAAGTACGGGGATGGGAATCCTATGTACCGGAATAAAGATGAAAGTCATGGCACCCACGTGGCCGGAATTATTGCTGCCGAACGAAACAATGGCATTGGTGTAAATGGGGTGGCTAACAATGTGGCCATAATGAGCATACGTGCAGTGCCCAATGGTGATGAATACGATAAAGACGTGGCCCGGGGAATTCGCTATGCCGTTGATAATGGCGCCAGGATCATCAATTGCAGTTTTGGCAAATCCTTTTCTCCTAATTCGGAATGGGTGTACGATGCCATTAAATACGCTGCCGGCAATGATGTCCTTATTGTGCATGCGGCAGGAAATGAAGGTGATGACCTGGATAGCTTTCAAAATCCTAATTTTCCAAATGACCATAAGTATAGCGGTTCAGAATATGCGGACAATGTGATTACAGTAGGAGCAATAGATGAATCTTATGGTTCAGAAATGGTATCCTCATTTTCAAATTACGGAGCAAATAATGTGGATGTGTTTGCCCCCGGAGGCAATATCTATTCTTCTATACCTGCGAGTAAATATAAGTTTCAGGGAGGTACTTCCATGGCGGCACCAGCCGTTAGTGGGGTGGCTGCACTCATCAGGTCTTATTACCCAAATTTAAGTGCCCCTGAAGTAAAAAATATCCTGATGGACTCCGGGCTAAGCACCAAAATGCAGGTGGTGGTAGCAGGGGATCCGTCCAGGGCCAAACCATTCGATCAGCTTTCACGATCCGGAAAAATGGTAAACGCCTATAATGCCCTTATCATGGCCAAAAACATATCAGAGAATAAAAATAAATTACCGTAGTATGAGCAGGAGCAAGAAATTTTTACCAGTATTTTTCTTTCTAGTAATATCCGGAATATTTGGGTATTCCCAGGGAAATACCGCCTATTGGCAACAGGAAGTAGATTATACCATGAAAGTGAATATGGATGTTGAAACCTACAGGTATAGCGGGGATCAGACCCTGGTATACACCAACAATTCCCCTGACCCCTTAACCCGGGTTTATTATCATATGTATTTCAATGCCTTTCAGCCGGGTAGTGAAATGGACATTCACCTGCAAAATATGTCGGATCCCGATAATAGAATGATTGTAGAGGGGAAAAGCAGAATTGCTGATCTAAGTCCTGCCGAAATAGGATTCCTAAGGGCATCTTCCCTATCGCAAGACGGGAAAGAGGTTTCTTATAATCTGGAGGGAACTATTTTGGTGGTTTCCTTAGATCACCCTATTGAGCCGGGTGCTTCTTCTACCTTTACAATGTCCTTTGAAGGGCAGGTGCCACTTCAGATCAGACGTTCTGGCCGGGATAATAAAGAAGGAATAGCACTGTCTATGAGCCAATGGTATCCCAAAATGGCTGAATATGATTTTGAAGGCTGGCATGCAGATCCGTATATCGCCAGAGAGTTCCATGGCGTATGGGGAGATTTCGACGTCTCTATTACCCTGGATAAGCGCTATACAGTAGGGGGTACAGGCTATTTGCAAAATCCGGATGAGATAGGTCATGGATATGAAACACCAGGAACCAGGGTAAAGAGGGTGAGGGGCAAAACCCTTACCTGGCATTTTAAAGCCCCAATGGTGCACGACTTTATGTGGGCTGCAGATCCTGAATACATACATGACACCCTGCCAATGGAGAATGGCCCCACCCTCCATTTCTTTTATAAGAACAAGCCGGAGATACTTGAGAATTGGAAGAATTTACAACCAAAGACCGCAGAGGCCATGCGATTCTTTAGTGAGAATGTTGGCCCCTACCCTTATAAACAATACTCTGTAGTTCAGGGCGGTGATGGTGGCATGGAATACGCAATGAGTACCCTTATAACAGGAGAGCGAACATTTGAAAGCCTGGTGGGTGTTATGGTCCATGAATTGGCACATTCCTGGTTTCAGCATATTTTGGCAACGAACGAAGCCAAGCATGAATGGATGGATGAAGGTTTCACTTCTTTTATCTCCAGTCTCTGTATGAATATAGTGATGAACCAGCAGAAGTCTAATCCCTTTGAAGATTCCTATAACGGGTATTATTCTTTGGTGCTTTCTGGGAAGGAGCAGCCTCAAACTACGCATGCAGATAGGTATGCTTTCAACTCTGCCTATGGCAATTCTGCCTATAGTAAGGGCGCGGTTTTTCTTGCCCAACTTGGGTATGTCATCGGACAAGATAAATTAATGGCAACGCTGCAGAAATATTACGAAGATTTTAAATTTAAGCATCCCACACCCAACGATATTAAGCGTACGGCAGAAAAAGTATCGGGGATGGATCTAGACTGGTATCTAACAGACTGGACACAAACCACAAATACCATTGATTATGGGATCAAAGAAGTGATTGAGAATGGGGGTGGCACAGAAATAAAATTAGAACGTATTGGGCTAATGCCAATGCCGATCGATGTTTTGGTAGTCTATAATGATGGAACTCAGGAAACCTTCTATGCACCATTACAAATGATGCGGGGAGAGAAGGAAAATCCTTATGGGAAAATAGCCAGAACTGTATTGCCAGACTGGGCATGGTCTTACCCATCCTATACCTTTAGGATAGAGCAGCCAGTAGCTACTATTAAGGCCATTGTTCTTGATCCTTCTCAACTGATGGCCGATGTCCATATAGAGAATAACATCTGGTTGCCAACTCAAAATTAGAAAGGCACATATCTGGGCTATTTAGAACCAGGGGCTGTCCTTATACATTTCATTCTTGGCCACCTTTTCGCGGTTGTTAATCACGAGATGGGTCTGATCTATCTTTCTACTACGAAATCCGAGCAGGTGAAAAATAGCCTTGCTATAGAAGCGAGCTACTTTAAGGTTCACTAGCAATTGTTTTTTTGAGGAATCTCTCCAGGATACCCCTGGTAATATGGTTAGAAGATGATCTGCTTTAACCTTTCTAAGTGAAGCAGACATATTCAGGATCCATTTTGGAATCCGTTTTATTATGAAATATCCTTCTGCCCCCAGAGGTTGATAGAGGGGCATAAAAAGTATGCTCTTTTTTTCTGCATAAACGGGCTCATCATTGTAATGGGCCAATAAAGTGCCTTTCTCAATGATTTGAAAACTTTGGAAAGCCGGTTCCATTTTAAATGAATCCTCAGGAGTAATAGCAAAACGCTTCCTGATCTCATAGAAATTCATGTTGTTGGCAGAAGAGGATTTTAGTTCCTTAAAATAAGAATCGAAAGCAGGAACTGTTTCTTTTGGGATCGCCCCGGAATAGACCATAGTTAACCAGAAAAAGGCGATACTGTTGGTACGTGCCTCCTCAGTAGCATGTTGCCCGGATTCAAAACCCAATGTAACATACCCAAATTCATTTATATAACTCAGCAAAGGGCCTTCAAGATATTCTTCAATCCCGAGAATTATAGGAACAGGGAAGAGGCGGGCAAACTTCCTGTTGATCATGGCGTCGTTGATCGTTATAAAAGGTAGTGTTTTACTGGAAGTTGTATGAAAGTCGATAAAATAGAAAGGCTCATGATGCGTGTCAAATAGATTATTTATCAAAACAAGTAATTCGTACAGCTCCTTTTCCTCATGCGTACGATCTTCCTCCTTACTTTCTTTAATACGCTCAATCTCCTTTTTGAGCCATAGCCTATTCAGGTCTTTTTGTAGAAAGCGGCGCTTCTGTAAAATGGCAGGTATATTTCCTAATATCCCATAGACACTTCCCTTTACAGTAACTGATTTTTTATTCAGGGTTTTAAATACGTGCTCAAGGGCTTGGACGCCGGAAGGTTCGTTTCCGTGTATTCCTCCAAAAAATACCAAAATAGGGCCCGGTTCAGAACCTTGAAAATGCCCAATGATCCTGTTTTTAACTTTTTTGGGGGCTACTAATAGATCTTTCATCAATTAAAGATCATTGTTGGTAATAATGCCTATCAATTTTTTTTCCTTTACGACCGGGAGGCAATTTATTTTATTCTCTTTCATGACTCTTTTGGCCTCATCCAACAGCATGTCTTGATCTGCCGTTATAAGTTTTGTTTTCATAATGTTCCGAATACTTTGTAGTTTAAGATCGGGGTTGTTAATGTAGTGTTCAACATCTACCCAGCTGAGCAGGCCAACAAGGTTCAAATCATCATCTAATATAGGGGTGTGATGAATATTTTTCCAACGCATCATTTTAAGTACCAGGGCGGCACTGTCTATGTCCTGCGCGGTAATGGTCTTGCTATTCATCCTATCCCCTACTGTTACTTGTTTCTTTGGAATTTTGTACTCATCGCCACGAGATAGCTGCCAGGCATCTATTGTATATCTTTTTTCTTGTCTTTCATACATGGTGGCCACCATGATCTTTAATGCTTCGGGTGCCTTATAATTTTTTAGAAGTTTTCTGTATGATTTGATCATCCATCTGGAACCTGTATGGGAGCGAATTCTTTTTTCGATAATAGACAGGTAGTGCTCAGCGTCCTGGGGCTCTATATTCATACTGTACAGGCCTCTGAAAGCCATTGGTAAGAAATGGTCTAACAAAAGTTCCTGGCTGCTAATCAGTTTTCCATCCCAGTGAAATTGGGCGCCCATGCCATATCTGGCAGCATTGAAAAAATTGCCTTTTGCATCCTTAAAATCCATTTTAGTATGGATGTCGTCATATGCCTTGGGTCTGCCATGCATAATACCTACCCAGAACATCATATTGGCGATCTCATCTTCTGTCGTTGGTCCAGACGGCATATACCTGTTTTCGATACGAACATGGGGTTGGTTGTCAGTAATTCCATAACACAGTCTGTTCCATCTGTAAGTAGTGCCATTATGAACTGATAATGCCCTTAACTTTGGGATCTTTCCTTTATTGAGTTGGGTTAGACTATCAGTTTCAAAAGATGTGGTGACCAGGCTTCTGAAATTAATGATGGAGTCCTTATAGAAATCGGCTATAGTGCCGTTAACCCAGTTGCTCCCAAAACTTACCCGGGATTCTTTTTCATTCAATATAAACGTGCTGCTACGTGTGTCCACGCTTTGAGTAAACAATGCTATCCTGGTTTCTTCCCAAAGTTCTTTCCCCAGTAATAATGGAGAATTAGTACAAATAGAAAGAACGGGGCCTGCAATTGCCTGCGCCCAATTATACATATTCGCGAAATTGGCCGGATCTATCTGTAAATGTGCCTGAAAACTGGTGTTACAGCCCTCATAGAGGATGGTATCATGATGCAGGTTTACTTCATCTACCCCTTTGATATGTAGCTCAATATCCTCTTTCCGGATAGATTTGATGGCCTCATTGAGCACTTTATACCGCTCAATAGGTGTCATATAACTGTATACCAGATACTTGTAGGTAATTGTTGGTAAGATACCCGTAAGGATCACCTTTGCATTGTGTTTTTCAGCAGCCGTCTTGGCCTTTGACAGTAATTTGTTTAACTCTTTATGAAGTTTTGAAAAACAACGATCCCCTAGTTTTAAGGCGTCGAGGTTTATTTCTAGATTATATTTGTTGATCTCGGAGGTAAAGTGATCATCGTCAATCTCCTTTAATATCTCAACTCCAAGATCTGATGGGTCCCAAAACTCATTCACAAGACAAAACTCTTGTTCTGCTCCTATATGTATGGGGGTTGTTTGAAACATCCCCTTTTCTAACATCATATCAAGGGCTTCAATGTCTTTTAACAAATGATTGATGTAGATTGTTTTTTCTTCCGCGTTGTTAATCTTTTTTACTATTTTTTCTCCCATGGTATTACTTGTATCCTTTACGAGATTATGAGGCACAAGATACTCTCTTGTGTTCCTCTAAAATATGATAATTATCATTACTTCCCGTCAAGCTAATTCTTGTTACTTTTATAGTCTTATGAGCTTTAAGTTCCCCAAAGAAGAAAAATTAAAAAGTGAAAAGCAAATAAAGGCGATCTTTGAAAAAGGCTCGTCTATTACCGCTTATCCGTTAAAGTTGGTCTATTTGGGATCTTCTAATGCGAGTACAAAAATTCAGGTGGCAGTGACCGTTCCTAAAAAGAATTTCAGGAGTGCGGTGCACAGAAATAGAATAAAACGACTCTTGCGCGAAAGCTACAGACTTCACAAACACCTTATTTTTAACAAAATTGAAGGAAGCTATGCCTGTATGTTTTTATACCTTGGGAAGGAAATACCTTCTTTTAGTGAGATTGAAGGATCAATGATCAAAATATTAGAAAAATTTCTAAAACGAGTGAATGATGAAGAAGTTGATACATAAAAGGGTGCTATTTCTTGCCCTGGCAATTGTTGTGTTTATCTCTGCCAGTGGTTTCAAGACAGATTTCTTTGAAATTGCCAAACAGATAGAGATTTTCACAACTCTTTTCAAAGAGTTGAATATGAATTATGTGGATGAGACAAATCCAGCTGAATTGATGGATACTGCAATAAAGAATATGTTGGATGATCTTGACCCCTATACCAAGTTTTTAAATGAACAGGACGTTGAATCGTATCGTATCAATAACACCGGGGAGTATTCAGGAATTGGCGCACTTGTTAGGTCGTATGAGGATAGGTTAGTGATCATTGAGCCTTATAAAGATTACCCTGCTGATAAGGCCGGACTTAAAGCAGGAGACGTACTAATCTCTATTGGAGATATTGCCATCAAAGATTTTAAGGACGATGCCAGTGAGCTCTTAAAAGGTGCAAACAATACCGTGGTGAATGTCTCCTATGAGCGCCAGGGTAAAACCTACGAGGCCAAGATTGAGAGGGAGGCCATTGAAGTAGATGCTGTGCCTTATTATAAGATGGTTGATGAAGAAACGGGCTATATTGTCCTTTCCAGATTTAATAAAAAAGCCTCTTCCCAAACAAAGGCTGCCATGCTGGAGCTTAAAGCTAATGGGGCTCAAAAACTGATACTTGATCTGCGTGGGAATCCCGGCGGCTTACTTTCAGAAGCTATCAACGTAACCAACTTATTTATCCCCAAAGGAACATTGGTGGTCACTACAAAGTCGAAAGTAAAAAAATTCAATTCAGAATATAAAACGCGAAACAAGGCGGTAGATGAAGAAATTCCTTTAGTTGTTTTGGTAGACGGCAGAAGTGCCTCTGCCAGTGAGATCGTTTCAGGAAGTTTACAGGATCTGGACAGGGCTGTAATTATTGGCGCCCGGAGTTTTGGCAAAGGATTGGTGCAGCGCCCACTAAAACTAACTTATGGAACCCAATTAAAAGTAACCATATCCAGATATTACACCCCTTCCGGAAGGTGTATTCAGTCGCTCGATTACTGGAACCGGGATAAAGCCGGAAATGCTGTACGCACTACCGAGTTCAGTGATTTTACTACCAGGAATGGACGAAAAGTACAGGATGGAGGAGGCGTTATGCCCGATGTAGAGATAAAGTCCCTGAAAAGCAACGACTTGGTTTCCGCCTTGCTCAACAATAGTGTGATCTTCGATTTTGCCACTAACTATCACTATTCACACCCCATGCCTGAAATTGATCAGTTTTCATTTACTCAATCCGACTTTGACGCATTCAAGAATTTCGTCTCTAAAACTGAATTTACTTTTGAGACTAAAACTGAGAAGGCTTTAAAAGAAGCACTTTTAAGTCAGGGTGATGGACTATTGGGTCCTGAGGTAATTGAAGATTCTAAAAGGCTTCTGAGCACCATCAGCAAAAGTAAAGGCGAGGCGTTAGACACCTATGAGAGTGAAATCCAAAAACAACTGGAAGACGAGATCATTAAACGATATTTTTACAGGGAAGGTCTTTATGATTACTACTTAATTAGCGACTCCGCCATTGTGACGGCTAATGCATTGTTAAAGGACCGTTCGAAGTACGATGCCCTTTTAAAATTATAAAGTTTCTTCTGGGATATCGATAAGCTTTTTACTTGCGCATTTTTCGCTTTCAGGCGATAGTACTGGTAATACTTTTTTTAGAGCATTGCGATTGATTTATACCCCTATTATCATACATTTGCGGCTTTAAAAATATATTCAATATGACCAGTAAATACAATAAATGGCATCATCCTTATACTCCTGCTGCAAAATATAGCAAGAGAATTGCTTATTTCAGTATGGAATTTGGTATCCACCAGGCCCTGAAGATATATTCCGGAGGATTGGGATTCCTGGCCGGATCTCATATGCGCTCAGCTTTTGAGTATAAACAAAATATGATCGGGATCGGGATGTTATGGAAATATGGGTATTACGATCAGGGGAGAAACAAAGATCAGACATTACAGACCCAATTCATTGAAAAACAGTACAGTTTCCTCGAGGATTCTGGTCATGAAATAGATGTGCAGCTCTTTGATAATGCCCACGTAAAGGTTAGAGCCATGGTCCTGAAGCCGGAAATTTTCGGCACCGTACCAATGTATTTTCTTACTACAGATGTAGATGGCAACGATGATTTATCCAGGTCCATTACAAACAACCTTTATGATGCAACAGAATTAACGCGCATTTGCCAAAGTATCGTATTGGGTATTGGGGGGGCGAAGTTGGTGGAGGTCTTAGGAGGTGCAGACATTTATCACCTCAACGAAGGACATGCGCTTCCCGCTTTTTATCACTTGAGAAACAAAGGCTTTACCAAGGATAAGATGGTTTTCACTACTCATACTCCAGAAAAAGCAGGGAATGTAGAGCGTGATGCCAAAGCGCTGAATGAAAGCGGATTTTTTGGACGGACCTTATCTGCTGAAGAACTTCAGAAAGAAACCGGAAATAACGATAAATTAAACTATACCATTGCGGCTCTTAGAATGGCCAAAAAAACAAACGCGGTATCTAAGCTTCACGCTAAGGTAGCACGCGATATGTGGAAGGATCATAAGGGAGGTGCATCTATCTATCCTATCACCAATGCCCAAAATCAAAAGTTTTGGCAAGACGAGAGTATTAAAAAATCCTGGCTGTCTAAAAATAGCAGTACGTATAAAAAAAGGAAGGTGGTCCTTAAAAAGGAACTCTTTGATGAGGTCCTTTACCAAACAGGTAAAATATTTGATCCAAACGTCCTGACAGTTGTCTGGGCGCGCAGATTTGCTGAATACAAAAGGGCCGATCTATTGTTAAGAGACATGGAGCGCCTTGAAAGATTGTTACATAATACAAAATACCCTATACAGATCATTTGGGCCGGGAAGCCCTATCCCTTAGATTTTAATGCCATTGATGTCTTTAATAAATTAGTACATTTTACCAAATTTCGATCTAATGTAGCTGTTTTAACGGGCTATGAAATGACCCTTTCCAAGAAGCTAAAAATGGGTTCTGATGTCTGGTTAAACACCCCAAGAATTACAAGAGAGGCCTCCGGTACCAGCGGGATGACAGCTGCAATGAATGGTTCTGTAAACCTTTCAATAAATGATGGGTGGATACCTGAGTTTGCTAAAGATGGTAAAAATTGTTTTGTGCTCCCAGAGGCAGATTACAGGTCTCCTGTATGGGAACAGGACGATTTTGACAGTAACAATCTTTATGAAGTATTAGAAAACAAGGTGTTGCCAACATACTACGAAGATCCTAAGCAATGGCAAGACATTGTTTTTAATGGGATAGATGGGGTAATACCTGCATTCACCAGCCAACGGATGACCAAAGAATACTACGATACTTTGTATGTATAACTGCTCTGTGTAAGGAACATGGTTGAAGCCTCATAGAATTCCTGTTTATGGGTTAACTTTAAGGCTATAAAATCATATAATTATGTTTTGTCTTGGGTCTATAAGGAGTGTGATGCTTTGGTTTCTGTGTGCATTGTTCTTGTTTTCGTGCAAGGACATCCCTAATTCACTATCTGATGTCTCAGAAAATAAGAAGTCAGCACCTATAGGATCTTCTGTGAAACTCGTTATTTTAGGAACTGTTCAGGACGCAGGGTCGCCACAAATAGCATGCGAAAAGGACTGTTGTAAAGACCTCCAAAAATATCCTGACAATACAAGAAATGTTGTGGCCCTTGGATTGGTAGATGGCGTGCATAAAAAGAGCTATCTCATTGAGGCAACGCCCAATATTGGCCTGCAGCTTAACCACTTGAATGAGTTAGCCTCTTTTCCTTCTAAACCGCTTCCGGATGGCGTTTTCCTGACACATGCCCATATTGGGCATTATACCGGATTGATGTATTTTGGAAAGGAATCGCTCAATTCAGAAAAATTACCGGTATTTGTTATGCCACAAATGAGTTCTTTCCTTACTCAAAACGGACCATGGGGTCAATTGGTTTCCAATGATAATATTGTGTTGAAGGCATTGGAGGCCAATAAAGGAATAAAATTGTCATCATCTTTAACTGTTACTCCCTTCCTGGTGCCACACAGGGATGAGTATTCAGAAACGGTGGGGTTTCTTATAGAAGGGCCCGATAAAAAGGTGCTTTTTATTCCGGATATCGATAAATGGGCACGATGGGAGAAGAGCATCGTACGGGCCATCTCAGAAGTTGATTATGCCTTTATAGATGCCACATTCTATGATGAGAAAGAAATAAATAACCGTGATATTTCTGAAATTCCACACCCTTTTGTAATTGAGAGCATGGCGCTATTCAATGATCTTACCTCCGCTGAGAAAGGAAAGATATACTTTACTCATTTCAACCATACCAATCCCCTTCTTACTCCTGAAAGTGAAGAATACAAGGATGTAGTTTCAAAAGGATTTCATGTAGCGTCTTTCCTTGAGGAATTTGAATTATAACCATGGATCTTGTCTTAAAAGAACATATAGAAAATGCTCTTAATTCTGATGTAATAAATGCTACTCCTGTTTCTGGGGGAGATATTTCACAGGCCTATAAAATTGTCACCAAAACCGATCGCTTTTTTTGTAAATATCATCCCGGTACAACTGGCTTTCTAATGCTGAAGTCAGAAAAAGAAGGTTTAGAAGCTATCTCGGCAACAGCAACTATAAAAGTTCCCCGGGTCTGTCACCTGGGATCTTTAAAAAAAGGTGGTGTCCTTCTGATAGAATACATAGAAGCCAAATCGCCCAGCGATAAGGATATGGCGTGTTTAGGAAGGGGCTTGGCAGCACTTCATAAGGTGAGTTCTCATTCTTTTGGGTGGAATTCGGATAACTATATAGGAAGCCTTGATCAAAAGAATGCTCCAAAAACTACCTGGCCTATTTTCTATGTGGAAAACAGGCTGCTTCCACAACTAGTTTTGGCAGTAGAACGTGGGCGACTTAGCAAAGATGAGGTGCCGGAAAGATCTGTATTACTCAAGAGTATTACAAAGCATTGTAAGGTAGACAAGCCTTCATTGATCCATGGCGATCTCTGGGGAGGAAATTATTTGATAGACAAACAGGGCGTTCCTGTTCTTATTGACCCTGGCATAAGTTATGCTGATCCTGGAATGGACCTTGCTATGAGCAAGTTATTCGGGGGATTTTCATCCTCTTTTTATGATGCGTACGCAGAAAGCTTCCCTTCACCCATGCCTGTTAAGGCTGTGATAGAACTATATCAATTGTATTATTTATTGGTACACCTCAATCTTTTTGGGGAATCATATGCTCCGGCTGTCAGGAGTATTTTAAAGCAATACTTTTAGGGATTCTCTTCGCCCCGAATAGCCAATACCTCTTTTTTCTTAACTTTAAAAAGGAAACAACAAAATAGAGCCTGGAATACTATGTCAAATAAAAACACCATAAAAGTGCTGGTTGTTGGTTGTGGTCATATGGGTACAAGTCACGCCAGGGCTTATCAACAGTTATCGGAATTTGAAATCGTCGGATTGGTTAGCAGATCTCCCAAAAGTAGGGATGCCTTATCCGAATTACTAGGTGGGCTTCCAACTTTCGAAGAGTATGCATTGGCCCTGAAAAACACCCGGCCAGACGCAGTTTCTATTAATACTTATCCCGATACGCATTTCAACTATGTAAAAATGGCCCTGGAGGCAGGGGCCCATGTATTTGTAGAAAAACCACTGGCCCTCACGGTAGAAAAAGCGGAGGAATTGGTGGCTTTGGCCAACAAATTAAAAAAGAAGCTTGTGGTGGGGTATATACTTAGGGTGCATCCGGCATGGACTAAATTTATAGCTATCGCGCACACCCTGGGTAAGCCTTTAGTTATGCGTATGAATCTAAATCAGCAAAGTTCCGGGCCACAGTGGTACACACATCAACAGCTAATGAAGTCTATGTCCCCTATTGTTGACTGTGGGGTGCATTATGTAGATGTAATGTGCTTAATGACCAGATCCCAACCCGTCAGTGTTTCCGCCATAGGCGCCCGCTTAAGCAATGAGATCGATGAAAAAATGTACAATTATGGTCATTTGCAGGTGCGTTTTGAAGATGGTTCCGTGGGATGGTATGAGGCTGGCTGGGGGCCTATGATGAGTGAAACAGCCTTCTTCGTTAAAGATGTTATAGGTCCGGAGGGTTGTGTTTCTATAATAGATGAAAACAAAGGAGCTTCGGACGACGTTGAAGGTCATACTAAAACAGGGGGGTTGAAAATCCATTATAGTGCTCTTGATAAAAATGGAAGTTTTAAGAAAAGTGATGAGTTAATCTCAACGGAAGAAGAGCCAGATCACGATGGATTGTGCTTTCTGGAACAGCAATATTTTTTAAAATCTATTCTGGAAGATATAGATCTTAGCTCTCATTTACGAGATGCGGTAAATAGTTTGCGTGTGGTGCTGGCAGCAGACACCTCTGTTAGGACAGGTAAAACGGTGTTACTGAACTAGATAGAATTTAATATTATGATACTCTTAACGCCCTGTTAATCAGCCCTCTAAAATTGGCAAGGATAGAAATTTTTTGTATCTTGCTAGAATGGTAAAATCAGAAAAGAAAGAGCACGCAGCGTTTATTATAAAATCAGTTCATCACCTGGAAGCGAGAGGCTTCGACAAGATCAGAGTAGATCTGGATGGGTATGATAAACCAAAATCTTTCCTTAGAAAGCGTGATGGTACTAACGTTACTCCGGATATTGTAGCCAACAAAGATGGGAAGCGTTACTTTTTTGAGATCAGCTTAAAAACAGATGAGCCACAATTATTAAAAACAAAATGGGTGTTTCTGGATGCGCTAAGCAGAATGAAGTCGGACTCTTTTCGAATTATTACTACCAAAGGGCATTATAAGTTTACAGATAGTGTGCTGGAGGAAATCAATCTCAGTAATAAAACTCCTATAAAGATCTAGATTCTCCTTTTAGAGATACTTAAAATAGCCGCTGTTCCTTCACTGATCGGTCTTTCTGATCATTTTAATATGGGGTATGTCGTCCTCCAAATACTCCTCCCCTTGTTCAAAAAAACCTAATTCACGATAGAATTTTGTCAGATATACCTGTGCAGATAGTTCTATCTGTTCTTCCTTCCATTTTGTATCTATAAACGCTATTGTGGCAAGCATGATCTGCTTTCCATAGCCGTGTTTTCTTTTATCTTTTGATACAACCACCCTGCCAATACTTGGGTATTCAAAATAATCGCCCGCTTTAAATACTCTGGTGTAAGCACAAAGCTTTCCATTTACAGTGCCTAAAATGTGCACTGCTTTAAAGTCTAAACCATCGATATCCTGATATACACAATCTTGTTCCACAACAAAAACCTGACTGCGCAATTGCAATAGATCATATAAGTCCTCTTTGGTAAGTTCGCTGTATGTTTTGATCTCGATCTTCATATATCTAATCCTGTACAATGATCTGATCCGAATCGCATTTGCCGTATTCGGGTTGAATGTTCACATGATTGATCCCGAAATAGTGATATGCCTTGTCTTCGATCTGGTCTAACACCTTGTCAAACTCTTGCAGGCTAATATTCTTATTAAAGTCCACATGGGCCTCTAAATGTATTTCCTGTTCATTAAGTTGCCATATATGAACGTGGTGTATATTCTTTATAGGGGGTATGGCGCCCAGAACACTTACTATTTCTTCCACTTTAATGGCTTCGGGTGTAAACAACATTAACACCTTGGTGGAGGCCTTTAAGAGATCGTACCCCATATAAATAAGGTAAAGTCCGATAACGATAGTCAGCAATGGGTCTATCCAATATATTTCATAGAATTTCATAAGAAGTCCGCCCGCAAGCACCGCTACGGAGGCCAACATATCTGTTAATAAGTGCAGATATGCAGATTTCATATTCATATTGTGATCCGCATCTTTTTTCAGAAGTAAAACGCTAATTCCGTTAGCTAAGATCCCTAAAGCAGCGAGCCAAATAACTATAGTAGATTCTATGGTCACTGGATCAAAAAAACGTTCAATGGCTTCTTTTATCAAAATAACGGCTATAACCATTAAGGTGGCAGAATTGACAAACGCCGCCATAATTTCTGCTCTTTTATAACCAAAGGTTCTCTTTACAGAAGCTTGTTTTCTGGTAAATCGGGTTGCGGCATAGCTTATAATCAGTGATAGTACATCACTAAAATTATGCAAAGCATCGGATAGGAGGGCTAAACTTCCGGAAACAATACCTCCAATTACCTGAGCAATGGTGATAGCGATGTTTAATATAATTGATATGAGGAGATTCTTTCCTTTAAGATCGTGATGATGATGAGAGTGAGAATGCGCCATTCAATAGAACAGAGGTTAAAGGCCTCTATATTTTGTTAATGTTATGAACAGGCAATTTTTTCTATTCGCCTTTCGTGACGCCCTCCTTCAAAAGAAGTGTTTAAAAAGGTCTTTACCATATCTAGTGCCTGGTGCAATGATATAAACCTTGCGGGGAGGCTAAGTATGTTAGCATCATTATGTGCTCTCGCTAATTCCGTAATTTCCTTGTTCCAACATAGTGCGGCGCGTATTTTTTGATGTTTATTAGCAGTCATAGAAGCCCCATTTCCGCTCCCGCATATAATAATTCCGAAATCTGCTGATCCATTTTCAACATCATTCGCTACCGGGTGCACAAAATCTGGATAATCAACACTATCTGAACTGTCTGTGCCGTGGTTAATTATCTCTATATTCATGGATTTTAACAAGCCAATCACAGCAAGTTTATACTCTGTACCTGCATGATCGTTCCCTATAGTAATTTTCATATCTCAATACTTTATTATTATACTAAGGTACAAATCCTGTTATTATTTAAGCCTTTAATACTTGTTAACAATATTAAATTATGGTTATGTTTAAAACATTGATAATCAATACATTTAAATTAAGTTGGATTGTTTATAGTCTATAGATAAGAGTTCATTTCTATTTTGTTTAGATCTAACTAAATACTCTATTGGCGATTTTATATTTATAACACAAAAAATATCTTTAAAAGTTGATATCATCTTATCCACTTAAAATAAGGAGGAGTTAACATAAATAAGAGTAAAACTTTTAAACTATTTATTGTTCATTCTACTTATGAACAACTTTTAACAACTGGCTTAAGTAGCTGATATATATAAGAATCAATTTTATATAACTTCTAATAAACTTTAAAACCTGTTCACTGCAATAAAATACACTAAATCTTATCCTACAAGTTAACACCCTATCATAACCACCATTTTATTTTAAATATTTAATAAAAAGAAATAGTATAATGTTATATATGTTAACAAATAGATAAAGGCTGTTTAAAGTGGTTATAGTAGAGGAAGCAGTGGATTATAATTCGTAATTTTCCACCCAAATTAAAAAATGAATGTCGAAGAAAAAGAAAAGGACTAATAATCACAGGAAAAATGAGATTACGAGAGGGATTTTTCAGGTATTAGAAAATGAGTCTAACAAGAGTTTTAATTACAAGCAAATAGCATCTAAACTAAATATAAGTGATACTGAAGGAAGAAATATATTAATAAAAAGATTAGGGCAATTACACGCTAAAGACAGGATCAAAGAAGTAGAAAAAGGTAAATATACCTCACTTCAGGAAAAAGCTATTCACGAAGGCAAAATTGAAATAACCGCCAGGGGAAATGCGTATGTTGTTGTAGAGGGCTTGGATGATGATATTTTTGTTTCATCCAATAAGGTAAACAGAGCTTTTAATGGGGATAGAGTTGAGGTTATGTTAAGACCTTCCAGAAGTTCAAATAAATTGGAAGGGGAAGTTGTAGCAGTCCTTGAAAGAAAGAAAAATAATTTTGTAGGTATTCTTGAATTAAATAAATCTTTTGCTTTTGTAAAACCCACGGATCATAAGATGTATACAGACATCTTTGTTCCTATAGATTTAATTGGGAAAGCAAAAAATGGAGAGAAAGTAATTGTGGAAGTACTATCCTGGGAGAAAGATGCTGATTCTCCTACAGGGAAGGTAGTAGAAGTACTTGGTTTACCCGGACTACACAATACAGAGATACACGCTATCCTTGCAGAATACGGACTACCTTATACTTTTCCAAAAGAAGTAGAACAAGTTGCTAATACCTTAGATACTTCTATTAAAGAAGCTGAGATATTAAAAAGAAGGGATATGCGAGATGTGCTTACCTTCACTATTGACCCAAAAGACGCTAAGGATTTTGATGATGCTTTATCTTTTAAAAAGCTTCAAAATGGGAATTATGAGATTGGGATACATATTGCAGATGTTTCATTTTATGTAACTCCAGATACTTTGTTAGATGAAGAGGCATATGAAAGAGCTACCTCTGTATATTTAGTAGATAGGGTAGTTCCTATGTTGCCAGAGATCTTATCTAATAATGCTTGTTCTTTACGACCTAAGGAGGATAAATACACCTTTTCTGCAGTTTTTGAAATAAACGAACAAACACAAGTAATAAATGAATGGTTTGGACGTACTGCTATCCATTCTAATGAACGTTTCGCTTATGAGGAGGCTCAATATATAATAGAGAACAACACCAATTCTATTGATACATCTGTTTCTATCAGAGGAAAAGCATACAGTGTATCAGATGAAATAAAAGAGGCGGTCCTCACATTAAATAGGTTATCTAAAATTATGCGTGAAAAACGCATGAACGCCGGGGCTATCTCTTTTGATAAATTAGAAGTTAAGTTTAATTTAAATAAGGAGAATGTTCCGGTAAGTGTCTATTTTAAAGAAGCTAAAGATGCTAATAAGCTTATTGAGGAATTTATGTTATTGGCTAACAGAAAAGTAGCTGCATTTATTGGAAAACAACGCCCTGAAAAGACATTTGTGTATCGTGTTCACGATGAACCAAGTGAAGATAAGTTAATGGCTTTAAATGGCATCATTTCCAAATTTGGACACAAATTAAATTTTCATAACAAGAAGACCATCAGTGAATCTTTAAATAAATTACTGGAGGATGTAAAAGGGAATAAAGAACAAAACCTGGTAGACACTCTTGCTATTAGAAGTATGAGTAAAGCCATTTATACTACGGATAATATTGGTCATTATGGCCTGGCGTTTGATTACTACACCCACTTTACTTCTCCTATTAGAAGATATCCGGATGTTATGGTACACAGACTGCTTCAACATTATTTAGACGGTGGTAAATCCCCTAAAGCAGCGTCTGTTGAAGAAAAGTGTAAACACTCTTCTGATATGGAGTATTTAGCCTCGAGCGCTGAGCGCGATTCCATAAAATACATGCAGATCAAATTTATGCAAGATCACCAGGACAAGGAGTTCGTGGGTGTTATTTCCGGTGTCACTGAATGGGGTATCTATGTGGAGATCATTGAGAATAAATGCGAAGGAATGGTAAGGATCCGTGATATAAAAGATGATTATTATACCTTTGATGAACGGCAGTATGCTCTTGTTGGGGAACGAAGAAAGAAAATATATCAATTAGGAGACGAAGTAAGGGTTATGGTAAAGAACACAGATCTGGTTAAAAGACACCTGGATTTTAGTCTTCTTGGAAAAGCGACGTAACTTTTAACACATTTTATCGTTCTATACAAGACATCTTAAAGAACAATTCATGAAAAGGTATATTTTATTACTTTTTGTTTGTGCAGGGACCTGGTCTTTGCAATCCCAGGAAGGAAAAGTATCTCAAAACCTGAGTAGTTTTAAAGAGCTTAAGGTTTTTGACGGACTATCCGTGAATTTGATTCGCTCAGACAAAAACCAGGCAGTGATCACGGGTGCTAATACTTCTAAAGTAGCCATCGTCAATACTGACGGAGTGCTGAAGATACGAATGGAAATTGGGAAGCTTTTTAGCGGATACAGAACTTTTATAGACCTGCATTACACCCAAGACCTCGTTATTATAGATGTCAATGAAGACGCGAGAATCACAACCAAAGAGACCTTAAAACAAGATATCGTAGAACTCAAAGCACAGGAAGGTGGGGAGATCAACATACAAGCACAGGTAGAACAACTATTAATTAAATCGGTCACGGGAGGAGTTATAAATGCTACCGGTACCTCAGACAATCAGGATGTGCAAATAAATACCGGAGGAGTTTATAAAGGCAAGGACCTCAGAACAAAATTTACCACGGTAAATGTAAATGCCGGGTCTAGTGCAGAGATCTACGCTACTTCCTATGTAAAAGTAAGTGTGAAAGCTGGAGGCACTGTCTATGTTTATGGAGATCCGGATAAAATGGAAGAAAAAACGGTCTTTGGTGGTAAAATAGAGCGAATGTAAATATAGTACAGATGATCGAAGATATACAAGCGGCTATTCCTCTTGGATTTTTCTTAAGCTTTATGATTGGCCCGGTATTTTTTGTGCTGTTAGAGACCAGCGCCATCAAAGGATTTAGAGCCGGACTTGTATTTGACGCCGGAGTGATCATAGCCGATATTATTTTCCTTATCATAGCCTATTTCAGTAGTTTTCAGTTACTTGAGAATTTAAGCAACCAACCAGGACTTTTTGTATTTGGAGGAGCTATTTTATTGGTATATGCCATCACCATCCTTTTTAGTAAGGCGCCCATAAATGACAAAACCAACGTTCAAACCAGTAAAACAGGATATTTAGGTCTCTTTATAAAAGGATTCTTACTCAATTTCATCAATATTGGTGTATTGGTTTTTTGGCTGGGTGTGATTATTGTGGTAGGCCCCAGCCTAAACAATGACCCCGATAGAATATTGGTCTTCTTCTCCGCAATGCTCTCTGCATATCTGATCACAGACATCTTTAAAATTTTATTGGCTAAACAATTAAGGCGCAAGCTCACTTTACGAAGAATTTTTTTAGTAAAAAAAGCGCTGGGGATTATATTAGCAATTTGCGGATTAGTGTTGATCGTAAAAGGATTTCTTCCAAAAGACAAGCTCAACATAGAAAAAGGGATAGAACTTATCCGGGAAGCAGAAGGCAAACAGCAATACTAAAAATAAAAAACCCTAACCTGTTAAGGTCAGGGAAATCCAGAGGCATCGAGCGGATTCGAACCGCTGTACAAGCTTTTGCAGAGCTGCGCCTAGCCACTCGGCCACGATGCCATTACAAAGCAGCAAATTTACAAAATTAAGATGGAAACATCACGCAAAAAAAAGCCCCTAATAACTTAGAGGCGTATTATTTATGTGTGGAAAAGTAGAGGCACCGGGTGGACTCGAACCACCATAAAAGCTGTTGCGCAGCCTTGTCTATCCAATTCAACCACAGTGCCGTGTAGTTTAAAATCACTGATTCAAAGAACAAATATAAAAGCTCATTAGCCCCGTTTATCTACTAAATGAATAACCTACCGATACCGAGGATACATCCCCTCTAATAGGCGGGTTTATTTTTGACACACTTATTTTTCCTTTGGTCACTAAGCCTATCTCCTTTAAGATACGATCCGCAATACGGCGAGCCACATGTTCCAGTAGTTTTGAAGGTATTTTCATCTCTTCTTTTACAATGTGGTTGATCAGCACATAGTCTGCCGTGTCCTTTAAAGAGTCTGTTGAAGCAGCTTTGCGGAGATCTGCCTTTACAACGACATCTACGCGGTATTCACTGCCAATACGCGCTTCCTCCTCCAGGCATCCATGATAAGCATATAGTTTTATGTTATTTAAAGTAATAGTATCCAAAGCATTTTATTGAGATGTAAATGTAAACCATTTAAAAGCTAGTATGTACAACGGCAATTACTAAGTCCCTGGAAAAGATCTACTCCGAGGGTTACCACATGGGTTCCTGTGCTAAATCCAAGGATCTCATTCAGGATGATCTGGTAAGAATATCCGAAGTAAAAGTTGCTCTTTTTTAAACCCATTATCGGGGCTATATATAGCGGGTTACCGATCTGGTCATTTAAAAACCTATAAGTAACACCTGCATAATAGTAATCTTCAAAATCGTACCAACGGAATTTAACATTTAGATCGGTTACAGAACGCCCATCACTTTCGAACCACTGAAAGAAGACAGATGGTTCGATCTCCAATCGACTATTCTTGTTCTTGGTATATCTGTATCCTGTGTAGATATAATAATTACGGAGACGGTTTGGCTCAAATACCGGGTTAAATTTGGTAAGGTCCTTATCCAGGAGGTTGGAGGCATTGAGACTGAAATAGAACTTATCTTTTCGGTATAGGACACCTACATCAAAATTGTGATTGGTGGTGGCCCTGTCGTCAGTAACGTTTGGATCTGGCCCATCGAAATTCTCAATATCTATCCTAAATTGATTGAAATTATAGGAGATCCCGAAGGATACAAACTCATCATCATACCTGTCTAGCGTTAAATGGTGCGCAAAGGATAGCCTTGCGCCTCGTTGTTTTGTCTCTCCGTTGCTATCATTATACAACAGCATACCAAGCCCAGACCTGTTCCCTATCCTGGCATCTGCCGCCAAGGATTGAGTATCTGGAGCGTCTTTAATACCCACCCACTGGGTTAGGCCATTGACACGGATCTTAATATGGTCGCCAATACCCGCATAGGTAGGAGACATTACAAAGGGATTGTCTGCCAGATACTGGGAGAGCTGCGGCAAGGTAAGCTCCTGCCCCCTGGCGAACACCGCGCTCAGTAATAAGATTCCATATATGATCGACTTACGCATAGTTGTGTTTCGGTTAAATTCTCTTATCTGTAGAGTGTAAAATGCCCTACAAATTCTCTTTCATCTCTCTCGCCGTTAAGCTGTATTACATACCAATAGTCTCCCGTTGGAAGCATGCTACCCTGGTACATTCCATCCCATCCGGTATGATTGACAGACATGACAGTAATCTCTCTACCATAACGGTCAAATATTTTTATTAGTATTTCAGGGAATCCCTCCATATTTCTAGGGACCCAGGTGTCATTCATTCCGTCTCCATCAGGTGTAAAGAAATTCGGAATTTCTATATCAATAAATTCCATAAAGATCTGGGCCTCAACTACACACCCGTTCGCATCAATTACCTGAACCGTAAACGTGTCCGTTCTGTTGATATAATAAGTATTATCGGTTCCATTGTTATCACCATCAAAAATAAAGGTGTAATCCTCAAGGCCACCGGCAGCAATTGCCGTAATCTCATTGATATTGTTCTGTTCGAGCACAAGTGTTAATGGCTCAAAATTCTCAATCTCAAAATCGATCGTTTGAATACATCCATTGGCATGGGAGATAGCTATATAATGAGACCCCGGGGCTGTATTGATAAAGTCTGGATTTAGTTGCATATCCGCAGGATCTGTTGAATCCAGGGCATACATGATAGATCCGAGTACCGTTGGGTCATCCATAGTGATGTTCAGGTAATTATCCGGAACAGCAGCGGTACATTCGTATACAGGCTCAACGACACCGTTTAAATTTACACCTGGTTCAATTACAACAATGACATTAGCCTCGCAATCTTGTGCGTCTCGGATAAAGACCACATAGGTACCTGCAGCCAGATCAGAATAGAAGAACTGGTCTTGTACAAAAGCTGTGTCTACGGTAGTGTTTAAAGCCGTTCTGTAAGGCGCAGTACCTCCGGCAATACTTACTGTAATGGTACCATCTTCACTTCCGGCACAGATCTCCGGTTCTGCTACATAAGTAGCTGTCACAGGAGCGGGCTCCGTAATTGTGAACTGGAATGAAATAAAACATCCATTTTCATCTTGCGCGATGACATCATAGATACCAGGAGCCAACCCATCAAAAGTGTTAACTGAATCGAACTGGTTAAGGTTTGGCGTAATGGCGTACAGGATGTTTCCTGTTCCACCAGAAACCTCTACCGTAATAGTACCATCTGCATCACCAGCACAAGTAACATTGGTAAATTCTTGTCTGTCTATTTGAAGCGGGAGAGGCTCAGTTATCACAATTTCATTGGTCACTTCAACACAATCTCCACTCACTACTCTTATATAATAACTTCCGGCAATTAGTCCGCTAAATTCTCCGTCTGGTTGTGGTCCGGCCAAAAGATTTGTCAGGGCAGCGTCTGAGAATAATTCATACGAATAATTTCCTAGTCCACCTGTAGCTTCAGCTATAATAGTGGCCGTTGCCTCTCCGGTACAGTTTATTACGGCAGCGCTAAGATCCAGGCCAATAGTAAGTGGCGGTATAGGATCTATCGAAACCTGATTTGAAATATTAGCCTCACAACCAAAAGAATCGCGCACATAATATTGATATACCCCGGCAATTACGGTAAACGTATGAGTGTTTCCACCAGACATTGGCGAGAAGAGCACGTTATCTGTACTGTATTCATATGGTCCGTTACCCCCTGTGGCAGAAAGCGTTATCTGCGCATCATTGGTACATGTAAGTTGGCTGGCTTGCAATAGGGAACTTTCAACATCTGAAGGCTCAGTTATAGTAACCTGTACGGTTTCCACATCACAATTCCATCCGTCGGAAACAGTAATACTATAGATTCCGGCACCCAGATTATTAAAGTCGGGTGTTGTTTGCCCACCACTGGTAAAAGTGATTGTGGCACCAGAAGCATCATAATAATTAAGCTGATACTGGTATACGCCCTGGCCGCCCACTACATTGATGGCAGACACGGAGGCATTGGTGTCTCCGTAACAAGTCAGCACAAGTGGAGCGCCTGTAATATCTGCCGTAATTGGGACAGGTTGTACCAGGATTTGTGTATCGTTAATGACACATCCACCGGCATCTGTAATATCTATTGTGAAATTACCCGCAGATAGCCCTGTAAAGCTTTGGCTATTTACTCCACTAACGGAATATACCTGAGCCGTGGTTGTATTGGTCAATACGATGTCATATGGGGCATAGCCACCAGAAGGATCTACCAAGATCTCACCCTGATCATTAGTACAGGTAACATTGGCAATTTCATTGACTATAGCAATAAGCGGTGAGCTAGGAGACACTATGGTAACAATATTGCTGTCTTCAGCACATAATGGGAATGCCGTTTCCGTAATACGAACAAAATAGTTCCCTGCGGGGAGACCGTTGATGGTCAATGGATTGACCGCAGTGTCTCCAGCACCTATGATGCCGGTTGAAACCGCAGCACTCGTAAATACTTCGTAAGAATAAGTTCCGGTGTATCCGGTCACATCTATTTCCAAAGCACCATTTGAGTCGCCAAAGCAAACAACAGGAGCCGTAGCTGTAGCCACAACATCAATTAGATCATAAGGAAGTATCTCATAGGGCGCCGTATCTGTATAACAACCGGTTGCAGTGTCCGTAATTCTGAATACATAGGTACCTACGGCAGAAAGATCATATTCTGCTGTAGTATTGGTTGGTGTTGCCGTAAGTATACCATCAGGATTACCAAGAGGCAACAAGTCGAAGGTATACACATTGGCAGGATTACCATCATCTGCCACAGTAACAAGTACTTGTTCCGGGTTAACGCATGAAATAGCCGTTATTTGCGATACGGATGCGGTAAATACATTGATAGGATCTATAGTTACTAGAGCTGTATCTGTACACCCATTATCATCTCTAACGGTTACTGTAATATTCTGAACAACTCCGGTATCGTTAATGCTAAACGTATTGGAGGAGAAGAAATTCACACCATTTATGCTGTATAAGTATGGCGCTGTACCATTTGTGGCTACTGCCGTGATAACGGCCTGTGCAACTGTATTATTCGGGTTACAGGCAAAACTGGTCGCAGAAGCTGTTACATCTAGTATAATTGGCTCATCGATAACTACAGTTTGAGTATCAACACAAGCACGGTCTGAAGTAACTGTTATATCGTAAGATCCCGCAGGCAATCCGCTAAATATAGGACTGCTCTGAACCACGGGAGGATTCGTACCATCATCCAGGGTGTATGTATAAGGAGGGTTATCATTCGATGGAGCTAGAACAACATTAATGGAACCATCACTTCCGCCAAAACAGGAAACATCTTCTTTTGAATAGGTGAAGACAACAGGAGTTGGTATTTCCAGCGTAATGGAAGCCTGGGCACTACAACCGCTTCCTCCTGTATCATAAACAATAGCTGTATACGTATCCGGGGCCAAACCTGTAAAGGTATTGGAAGCCTGGGGAACACCACCGATAACACTAACGCCACCACCATCTAACAGGTCGTATTCATAGCCACCTGATCCACCGGTAGCGGCAATGGTAATCTCTCCGTCATTAAGCGCGCACGAAGGCTGCAAATCCACATCTGGAGTAAGGCTTAAAGGAGGTAAAATTGTGATCGTATCTGTTGCAGTACAACCATTGGCATCCCTTACGGTAACCGTATAGGTGCCCGGTGCAGATACTGTTAAGGTTGAGCTAGTTTGATACCCTGCACCAACACTATACTGAAGAGGTGCTATCCCAGTACCCACAACTGTAAAGCTGTAAGACGTACCATTAGAAGTACACTGATCTACAGCATAGGCAGGAGCAGTTATCGTAGGTAGCGGATCTTCATTTACCGTAAGGGTGATAAAGGTTGAACAGAGATTCGCATCCTGAATATAGATGTCATAATCTGCAGGATAGGTTGCAGGCGCAAGAACGGCACTCGCACTAGCTGAATAATCTGCGGGAACAGGAATATTTCCGGTAGGCATAAAGGCATACATATAGCCTGGTGTTCCACCAGATCCCTGTACTGTTACCTGCGCACCAATATTACAATTTGCATTGATATTACTTGTTACGACAAGGGCGACAGGTGCAGCTGGTGAACCAATGGTGATCGTATTGGTGAGATCATCACAGAAAGGGGTATCTGTAGCGATCACTTCCACGTATAGATTCCCTGCTGGCAGACCAGTGATTGTTATTGGGTTAACAGAAGTATCCGTACCAATAACACCAGTGATTGGAGTAGCGGTATCATCAAACACCTGATAGGTATAATTCCCCAGGTAGTTGTTTACCTGTAGAGAAAGTTCACCATCCGCATCCCCAAAACAGGTTACAGGCGTTAAGGCTGTGGCGATTGCTTCAATAAGATCATACGGCGCAATGGGATAAGGTGCAGAAGTAAAGTAACAACCCGTTACATTATCTGTAACCCTAAACGTATAGTCACCAGGAGCAGCTATGTCAAAATCTGCTGTAAATATGCCAGCACCGGGAGAAACTGTAGGAGCTGTACCCAAAGGAAGAAGATCAAAATCAAAATCTCCTGAACCTCCGGTTACTGTAACTCGTACGGTTTCATCATTGACACAGGTAATGGCTGTGATTTGAGATGCCGAAACATCTGTTATCGTAGGCAATGGATTAATTGTAACCATATCCGTATCGGTACAGCCAAAGTTATCTTTAATGGTTACGGTTATATTTTGTACAACCCCTGTATCATTTATAATAAAGGTGTTTGTGCTAAAGAAGTTTACCCCATCAATACTATAGGTATATGGCGCGGTACCGTCTGTTCCAATGGCAGTAATAACAGCCTGGGTAGGCGCATTACTCGCATCACAGGCAAAGTCAGTTGCCGTTGCCGTTACATCAACAGGAAGTGGTTCTGTGATGGTAATAGGTACACGGGCCTCACAAAGACGCGCAGATCTTGTCAATACTTCATAGTCTCCTGCAGCCAGGCCAGTGAAGGTGTTATTTGATTGTGGACCCGCCTGTAAAATAAGGCCGGTACTGTCATATAATTCATATACATATGGCGGATTGTTCATTCCGGGATCCAGAATAGCCGTCACAGTACCATCATTGCCTCCTGAACAGGAAACATTGGTTTGAGTGGTTGTGAACGACACTAATGCGGGCACTTCTAGTTCTATATTTACCGAAGCCCCACATCCCGCAACAAGGCCGTCGTAAACATATGCTGTATATAATCCCGGCGCAAGATTTATAAATAGAGGCGCGGCCTGTGGCCCTCCCTGACTAACAGCCCCAAGGAATAATTCATAAGTATATACTCCAGATCCGCCATATGGGGTAAGTAATATTTGACCATCATTGGCAAAACAATTAGGCTGCACCTGTGCTTCTGCAGTAAGAGATGCTGGTGGATAAATATCTACTGAAACAGAATTACCACAATTGTTAGAATCCTTTACCTCAAAAGTATAGGTCCCTGAATTTAGTCCGGAAAAATCTATAAAATCTGTGGCATTGGTTAAGGTTGTAGACTGGTAAGCGCCGCCATTTACACTTATGTTATGTGGATTAATACCTGCCACATCCAGGGTAACCCGGATAATAAATCCACCTTCTGGCGCAGAACATTGATTAAGCACTGCTGCTGAAATAACTGGTTCTGGATCGGCGACAATAGCTACATCAAGTAGTGGAGAAACACATCCATTTGCATCCTGGGCGTACACATCCCAGTCTGTATTTACTGCAGGATCTAATTCGGCATAATTACTGGCCACAAAATCTCCGGCAAGGGGGGCTGCTCCATCCTGAACAAAAGCGTAGGTATATGGTCCTGTTCCGCCACTGGCCAGTACAGTTACCTGAGCATCCTCATTACAATTGGCGTTGTTATTATCTATAAGAGATAGACTTATTGGTGTAGGCTCAAGAATTCTAAAAGCATAGGCATTAGAACAGAAAGGCGCCGTGTTCTCCTCAAAGAACAACACATAATCTCCCGGAGGTATATTATTGATAGCTATCACTGGCGTTGGACCAGGTCCGGCTGCTGCAACAACTGATCCTGTGTAAGGCGCCCCAAGCGGATTGTTGGTTAAGGACTCCAACACGCTATAATTTATAATTGTAACACTAGGGTCGTACCCTTCAACCTGAAAGGTTATGGAGCCATTGGTATCCCCAAAACAACTAACGTCAACCACCGTGGGCGTCGGAACCACATCGATAGCGGAAAGTGTTGGGATGGTCTCCTCCACATAACTGGAACACCCACTTACGTTATCAACGGCCAAGAAAATATAGGTTTGACCTGCATTTAGCCCTGTAAAAGTGGCTATTTCTTCTAATGGACCCCCCGGCACTTCAGTTGTTGGGCCTATTGCTGTTCCATAAATTGTAAATGTATAATCACCAGAACCACCATCGGCAGATAGTTCAACGGTACCTCCTGTAGGGCAATCTACAATGGCAGTAGCCGCATTTAGACTTAAAAATGGATTGGCCCTTACCCTTACAGGATTTTCATAGTATTCACAACCATTGGCATCAATGATACGAACGTAATAGTCTCCAAAATCTAAGCCATCAAAAGTGACCGAAGTTGCTGCCGTATTTACAATAGGGTTGGGCCCTGTAGTGGGTACAATATTGTTTAAATTGTCATATAGGGTATATGTAAAATTAGATACCCCACCACTAGTGATATTGATGTCTATTTTACCAAGAACATCACCTATTCCTGGTCCGCCACAGGAAACATCGGTAGGTACTACATTTGCATCGAACAAAGCGGGGTCCGTAAGTATTACAGAATCTGCATATGTACAACCCTTGGCATCCTGTACTATATAATTATAAGTGCCTGCGACTAAGCTTGTGTAAACGGTTTGGGCGGTTAATGGCGATCCATCAAAACTGATCATATAGGGTGCAAAACCAAAATTAGGATCTACATTTATTTCTACTATCCCATTAGCATCCCCGTTACATGTTGGGTCTGTTGCAGTGGCTGTTGCCACAGGATTTACCGCCGGGGTTACGGTAACTATATTCGATTCTGATACACAACCCTGGTTATCTGTAACACGGAATTGATAAGTTCCGGCTGTGGAAGTGGTATAGGGAAAACCGCCTCCATAGGCAACATATCCCGCACTATTTATATCTATTTCATATGTAAATGGGGCATAGCCGGGACCAACTATAAGGTCAATTTCTGCGTCAGGTGACCCACTACAATCCAGATCCTTGTCTAGAACAGCGTTCGATGTTAATTCTGGCGCAATAGTGAATGTTACATCATCGCTACACCCGTAAGAATCTAAAACAGTGAAGGTATAATTACCCGGGATCAGATCAGAAAAAGTATTCGATGTTTGTGTTGGCCCGCCATTGATGCTATAAAAATAAGGTGCTTGTCCTCCAGCCGCTCCTACCACAATAGTGGCAAGGCTTGTAGAGGAATAACACAAATCTGAGGTAGCATCAATACTGGCAACCGGATTGGCCGGTGTAACAATATCGAAGGTATCGGTAACGGTACATCCGCCCGAATCTGTAACGCTTATGATATATGTTCCCAGCTGATTTAGGCCAAAGAATGTACTTAAGGCTTGTGGCCCAAGAATATTGGTATCTGGCTCTTCAATCTGATAAGTGTAGCCGCCCCAACCATCGGTAGCAGTGATCGTAACACTGGCATCCGTAGTACATGTCAATGGAGACACAACAAAAGTAAAGGCCAACGCTACTGCGGGCTCACTTACCGTAATAGTATCGGTATCTGTGCAATTAGTGGTTTCATCAGTGACTACAATTGTATAGTTTCCGGCGACCAAGCCTGTTAGGTTTATCGTTGCAGCAGACTGTCCTACTACCGAGGCGCCACCATTTACGGAATATGCATAGGTGGCTGAAAAATCACTAACAGCAAAATCTATGGCCCCGTCTGCAGCTCCAACACAGGAGGCGTTGTTTACCAAAACTCCCGCAACCTGAACTTTAACAACAGGATTTAGCGTAAAATTTTCATCATAGGTACATCCGTAACTATCGGTTACCCTGAAAGTGTAGGTATCTGGTGCAAGCCCTGTAAATACATTGCTGGCTCCGTTATTCACGGCGGCCGGAGCAATGATCTCATAGGTAATAGCCCCTATTCCATCAGTTACCGTAAGGGTAACATCTGAAGTTTCTGCAGGACAATTTGCAGGCGTGGCTACAAAGGAGATATCGGTTGGCGGGTCTAATGGTGGAACTACCGCATTCGCAGTTACAAAGGTACAGCCATTGCTGTCCATTACTGTAATTGTATAGGATCCGTCTGTTAAACCGGTAAATGTATTGGAAGCGCCAAAAGTAATGCCGTTAATACTATAGGTATACCCCGGAGTTCCGCCAGTTACATTTTGAGCCTCAATAGTTGCCGTTTGTAAACAGGTATAAACCTGTGTTACCACAGCATCGGCGTTAATGGGGTTTGGGTTCGTAAGGGTTACGCTACCAGAATATGTACATTCTTTACTGTCTTGAACAATATAATTATAAGTGCCGGCAGCAAGGTTGGTATACACAGTTTGATTCGATAATCCCGCACTGTCAAAATCGACCTGATAAGGCGCAGTTCCAAAGCTAGGATCTATCAGGATCTCAACAGAACCATCCGAATTGCCATCACATGTTGGATCTGTAAAATTGTGGGTAGCAACAGGGTTCGTTATTGGGTCCACAACAATAGCGGTTTGGGCCGTACATCCTTCATCATCTGTGATCAGGAACGTAAACGAACCATCAACGGCAGTTGTGTATGTAAAAGTATTGCCAACTACAGCATTGCTGCCACCCCCATTTACCTGGTATGAAAAAGGTGCATACCCCCCATTGATCGTAATGTCTATTACGGCATCCGGAGAAACAGTACAATCTAATTCTTTAGTTAAAATACCTGTAGCTGTAAGCTGAGGTTCTATAGTGACAGTATTCGATGTGGCAGTACACCCATAAGAATCCGTAACCACTACTGTATAAGCACCGGGAGTAAGGTTGCCGAATACGTTGGAACTTTGGTTGGCACCTCCGTTAAGGCTATACGAATAAGGAGCTACACCACCAACGACATTGGCGTTCAAAGTAACACCGGTTGCAGGATCATAACAAAGGTCGGTGGCAGGATCCAAGTTTAATGTTGGATTTCCCGGAGAAGTAATGGTAAACGTATCCGTTACCGAACAGCCTCCAGAATCTGTTGTGGTTATTGTATAGTTTCCTGTTTGAGTAAGACCAGAGAAAACATTGCTTCCCTGAGGGCCTACAACAGAAAGGTCTGGTTGTTCTAGCTCATACGAATAACTTCCCCATCCACCAGCTGCGGTAATCGTTACAGAAGCGTCTGACGAACAAGTTAGTGGTGTTGTAACAAAGGTAAATGCCAAGGGCGTTAAAGGCTCACTTACTGTTACAGTGTCTGTGTCTGTACAATTAGTGACCTCATCTGTAACCACGATGGTATAATCTCCTGCCGCTAAGCCTGTTAGGTTTATGGTTGCAGCCGACTGGCCCGTTACGGGAGCTCCACCATTTATAGTATATTCATAAGTGGTGTTAAATCCGTTCACGCTGAAATCTACAGCTCCATCGTTACCACCAATACAGGAAACATTACTTACTAAATTACCGGCAACCTGAATAGGGACAACTGGCGAGATAGTAAGGTTTTCCTGATAAGTACAATTATTAGCGTCTGTAACTCTAAATGTGTAGGTGTCTGGTGTTAATCCGGTAAAAACATTATTGTTGCCATTATTAACTACAACAGGTGCTATTATTTCATAAACAATAGGCGTTGTGCCTCCAACTACTGAAACAGTCACATCCGAGGTTAATGCAGGGCAGTTTGGATCTGTAACCGCAAATGTAAGATCAGTTGGAGCATTGAGAGGATCAATTGTTACGGTATTGGTTACCAGGGTACATCCATTGGCATCCCGAACGGTAATAGTATAGGTTCCATCGGTTAGGCCGCTAAAAGTCTCTGCTCCTGCACCCGAAACAAAATTCACCCCATCAATACTGTATTCATAAGGCGGCATGCTTCCGGTTGTTCCCTGGGCTTCAATTATCCCAAATTGTGTACAAGTATAGGGCTGGATAAGAACCGCAGAAGAAGTAATCCCATTTGTGGGTCCAGATATGGTATAATCTTCAAAGAAATCACATGAAGCACCACCCTTACGTTGATTTAGCCGTACGGTATAGTCTCCCTGTGCAAGGCCGGTAAATACTCCTGAAGCATTATTGGTAATTTCGACCCCATTTTCATCAAGTAAATAGAAGGTTAGTTGATAACCGTTGGTATTGGTTAAATTCCAGGAGATGGAACCATCTGCAGCCCCAAAACATGTTTCATCGATTACAGTTGTTGGATCATATTGTATGGAAGGCACCAATACAATAGTTACTGTATTCGAAATGGCAGCACAGTTGTTTTTATCTACAACTACAAAAGTATAATCACCCGGATCTAGTATATCAAAAATAACACTTGTCTGATATTCTGAAGGTGGAATATCACCCACTGTTGGATATGAGATTATGGTATTTCCACCTTCATCCACATAAGACCAGATTGCATAGATGTGAGGCGTTCTTCCTCCTGAAGAATTCATCTGTATGTTTCCCTCTTTACAAGATATATGCTGAGATATTACAGCTTCTAATTCTAGATCCGATAAATCATTGATCACTACCTGTTCCGTATAGGAACAACTATCATCTGTGGTGACGAGGACATCATAAGTGCCGTCATTTAAGTTTTCAAAAGTGTAATTATTGTCAGCACTGGGACCGAAGGTGTCAATAGTGGTACCACCTTGTTGAATTTCATAATAGTATTGTGGCTCTACGTCCAGGACAGAGATCGAGATCTCCCCCAAGCCGGTACAATCAGTATCCTTGGTGGCAATATCTACCTGGAAATCACGAGTTAGAATACCAATATTTTCAAGTCGGAAAATACACCCACCTACAACACCTTGTTGTTGCATTTCTACGGTATAGGCTCCATTGCTTCCTATCGTAAAACTTGGTCCGTTATTAGCACTAAAAGGCACCAGGATATTCCCATTTGTAGCATCTAAAAGCTGATACTCATAATCAGCAGGCATATTAGTAACTGTAATATTTCCCGGGGTTGCACAGATTAGGTCCCTGCTGTTAAATTGAGGATCCAGCGGATTTTTGAAAATATTAAAATAGAACCTTGTAAAACATCCATTCTGATACCCAATAACTACCCTGAATTCACCAGGATCGGAAGCCACATATGTGCTTCCTGTACCTACGGTATTCCAGGTACATCCAGAATTCTTATTCGCACAATCCGCACCTGCAGATGCGCAACTGGCCGTATCTAATTGTTCCCAGGTAATGGTATCTGCATCGGGAATATTGATAGTAATAGGCTCGGTATCGTTTAATCCACATAAAAAAACTTTCGGTAACTCTTCTCCGTCATTTGGACAAACAACAACTTCGCCCTCAACCGTATTGTTAGGGTCGTTGATTAACGCGGTAATAGGGTTGGTTTGAGTGGCGCCAAAATATTCAACAGTTATAATTTCCTGGAATCCTTTACAAGGATCAGCAACTATTTTATCTACGATATAGACACCAACTTCGGTAACTAACTGCGTGCTGGGATCGTTGTCCGGATCTCCATCATCAATGAGGGTATCTCCCGCATCAATTAAGCCGTCTTCATTTTCATCCTTATACCAAACATAGGAATCAAAATTATCCCCGGCATCTAGCAATACGTCATCCCCACATATTTGAACCGTTCTGCTGTAATCGCAACTTTCTAGGTCATCCAATAAAAAGTTGGTTGCCCCGGGCGTTACAAAACCACAATTGTCAAAATCGGAGACACTAGGGTCATCCGTAATCAAGTTGTTATTGATGACACCCTGATAAGTAGAAAAGGCCTGGTTAGCAATAAGATCGGTACAGGCATCCACAAAATCGAAACAATTTTCAGCCACTTGTACCCGAAGTCTTATAGAATATTGAGGGTCTCCTTCTTCTATTAAATTGTCGGGAATTGAAAATGATATTTCATTGGCAACGGGATCGTAAACGTAAGTAACCCCAGGGGGCAAGACAAGATTAGACTCATCAACGGTAACGTTTATCGGCAATACATCGCGCAATACATAATTAGTTCCATCATCATTCCCAATATTTTGGAAAGACAGCACATAATCTAATAATTGTCCAAGATTTACCCCCATCCCGGTAATGTCATTCCCGGCAATATCTTCGACCTTTTTTTCAACGACTATGTTGGGTTCAATGATCTCAATATTAAAGGAGTTAAAAAACGGGTAGTATTGATCTCCATTAGAAGTGAAGCGGATTGTAGCTGCCGTTTCTGAATTTGGGATTACAGAATTGGCTGGATTACTTAACAAGAACATATCCGTATCGTAACCCAACGTATTAATGCTATTGGGGTTACGATTAGTGGTGACCACACCGTTTAATGTAATATTACTATTGAAAAAATTATTGGACGGATTTACGGGATCGCTAATGGTAGTAAACCCAGGGTTACTTGCAGCACGGATCCTCATTTGATCTCCGGTGATCCTATTATCACCTTCTAAAGCTGCTGCACCGATATTCGCAGTTACAGGACCTACAGGAATCGTGTTGAAACCGGTATAGTTAATATCAACAGTAGGATTGGCACTTCGCACCCGGGCAAAACCATCAAAGGTGGTAATTAATTTACCGGTAAGTGTAGGGTTTTCATAAACTATTACTAATGTCCAGCCTGCTGCGGCTCCTCCACCGGGGGATAAAGATCCCACCACAGAGCGCACATTGGCTATGGTATAATCCCCGGAAGGGTCTGCCAGAGGCGTGATTAAAGCTGTTACATCTGCATAGCAGGCATAAGGACTGTTCTGTGTTACCGAAGGATCTCCGCTGGTAAAACCATCGAATAATACCTCATCGGCCACTACGTCTACATAGGCACCACCAGGCACCATCAATTTCACCTGGTTAAAGTCGTTCTGGCGATTGGTCCCTAACGCCTGGCCTGCCTGTTCGCTGGGATAGGTGGCAGACCAATAGAGGCCTGCATACCTGATCAGGTTACAGTTTGCATTTGGAAAGGTAAATGTTGCCGAACTAGAACTAAAAGTAGTGGGATCACTATCTATATCTATATATTGCTGATTGAGCCAGTCGTTATAGGTAGATGAGTTTCCTGTGGCATTATAAGGATCTTCTGGTTCTGTATTTCCTGTCCCTCCATCGCGGTTAACAATATTGTTGGCAATAAAAGTAAGGTCACCCTTGAGGTTATTCTGATAACGAATATCAAAGGTGTTGAATTCTTGTGAGAAGCCCATATAAGAAAAAAGGACTAAACAGGCCGCAAGTATTTTTTGGGTAAAGTTAGGTCTCATTTATGCTATTAGATTTGGGGTGACACGCATGATCCACATCTTGTCATTATATGCGTCGTTTATTTTTGAGTAGTAAGAAACCAAAGCGTTGTTCCAGGAATTGTGTTTCTTAATATATACGTATCGGTATTTATTTTGTGGATTTATAAAGTAACTAGCACTTAATCCTCTGGAATTCAATAGTTTTACAAACCGAGTGGCATTCTTGGGATTGGCAAAAACGTTGGCAATGATATAGTAATCTGTTATTCCCTGAGAACGACCATATGCCGGTTCTTCTGTATCATTGTTGGCAATATTATCTTGTGCCACTACATTTTTCTGCAGCACATCTGTTCCAAATTTGGACGACTTTTCTTTGATCTTATTGGTGTTTGCAACGTAGGCGTCATTTCTATAACGATTCTCTACATTCATGATCCATAGATCACCCGTATAATTCCCACCCAGTTTAGTACGATAGGCATCTTCGGCTTCTGTCCAGCTATTGTATCTTTTCAGATATACATATTTAAGTCCGTTACTCGGATTGTCTATATAATCGGCAGGGAAGCCCTCATCATTCATGGCGTCTACGAACTTATTAAGGTAATGCTCATTCTTGTAGACATTTGCCACCACATAGTAACCATCCTCAACTCCCTGAAGGTCTCTGAATTTTCTACTCTTAACACCCGAAGCAGCCTGTGGCTGTCTGGCTTTCTCTTGTTTTGTGTTAACTTGTGCAACAGCATCTCTGGTCTGTTCTTTTTGAAGAACGGGTTCGGGTTTGCTATCCTTGACAGGTTTTTTGTTGAATTCTTTTGGATCAACAGTTTGTTGTGCCAGGGCTGATTTGTCATTGTTTAGGAAATACTCCTCTTTAGCTCTTTCCTCAAGATCGGGGCGTTTTCCATTGGTTTCATTACGAACCATTCGCATTACGCGTTCAAACCTGTCTTCAAGATCTTTTTGGCGGTTGTTTTCCAGAGAATCTTGTCTGTACATTAACTCGGCAAGAATGGCATCGTTCTCAGTAAGACGACGCTTCAGCTCAGCTATTTCTTCATCCTTATCACTTAGGTTCTCTTCAAGCGCTTCTTTTTCTTCCTCGTTTTGAGCCAGAGCCTCTTCGCTATCTTCTAACATTACCCTGTCTTCAGTAAGGTTAGGTGTAAAGGAATATGCAAAGGAGATCTCATGGGTTAACCCAAAATTATCGAAGGTGTTAGATAATCCTTTTTCCATGGTATAGCCAATGGAAACCCGTTTGTTAAGATTAAAACCAATACCCGCAGATGCTCCATAAAAGCTATCGTACCCACCTTGAACCCATCCAAGTCTCGGAAGGTCGAGAATAAGATTTCCACCCAGCACAAATTCGTCCTGCCCTACCTTTCTTGCTCGCGCAAGAGGCATTAGTCGGGCATTTTCCATGACCCCTGATGCATTTTCAAACTGATGGGTATATTGTAAGTGACCAGAGTAAGTCTTTTCATTAAAATCTGAAACAGATTCATTGGTCTTTAAATTGTAATCGAATAGGTTTTCGGCAAACAGACCAAAATCGAATTTACCATAAGAAAGGTTAAATCCGGGTTGGAAAGATATGAGCGATACATCCTGGAAGCCATTTAGCAAAGGATCATTTTCTATTGGGTTGGCCCTGTTCTGATCAAATCCACTATTATAGTAAGATAGGTTGGCGCCAAATGTAAAATTACTCTTATCACTCAGTTTTATTCCATAAGCGTAGTTGGCAAGTATTCCATAATTGCTTACAATACCCTCGCGTTGAGTATACAAACTTAGACCCAGGCCTGTGCGGTCGTTCATTCTACCGCTATAACTAAGGAAATAAGTTTGATTGTTATCATCGAAAGTTACCGATTGATTTCGGTGTAAGAGGTTGACGTACGACTTGTCTTCCCGCACCGTTGAAAATGTAGGATTGATCAGGAACCTGTTATATTTCAACAGATTCTGAGAGGGTACGTCATAGGTGATAAAAGGATTCTCATCCTGAGCATTCACGCTCAGGAATCCCGTAACACACAACAACAATAAAAGGAGTACTCTTGGTTTCATTGGTTTGGTTAACGTATAACGGTTATGGTGCCTTGTTTTAGGACCTCCGATGCATTTCTAATTTTATAAAAGAACACCATGTTCTGCTTTGTAAACGCGGCAGAAGATGAAGGCCAGTTATTCTGATAATTAAATTCGTTTATGATCTCTTTACCTTTTTCATTGTAAATAATGACATTAACGTCTGCTTTGTAGGAATAGGAATTTGGAATGATCCATTGATCATTTATCCCATCACCATTCACAGTGATCACATTAGGCACTTTAAAGGTGTCTAGGTAAGTCACATTTATATTTCTAATGATCTGGCAATTCCCAATAGTAGCGATCAGAACAAAATCTCCCTCTTCCGTAAAAGTCATTGAAGAGCCTGTGCTCATCTCAACATTGTTGCTGTCTAACCATCTATAACTACTTCCTCCCGAAGCAGATACAGTTCTTGAGCCGCCTTCCGGGAATACAATATCAGCTGCAGGATCTAGCGTAATTAGGTTTTCGTCTAAAGGATTTATATCGATCTCATTAGAAGGCAATGGACATCCGTTTCTCATTAATACCAATTGGTACATACCTTCTTCAGTCACGGTAAGATCGGTGGTTGTAACCCCAAGATCTGTTCCATTTCTGTTCCAGGTAAATGTCTCTCCACTCAGATTGGTGGTTGTACTAATTGTGATTGGTTCTGAAGGACCACAACTTACAAGACCGGTACTGCTTATAGTTAGGGTCTCATTGACCAAAAGTTCAACAGTTAAATTGTTGGAAGTACTTGAATAAGTGCTAAGAGTACCATCTAAGGTATAGGTGCCATTTTCTGTCGGATCCGTTAAGCTGATAGAACTGCTATTTGCTCCGGCTACATTAGCGCCATTAAGTTTCCATTGGTATGCAAAATCATTTTGTATTGCACCGGTGACATCGGTCTTGTTTCCTCCGGCATCAACAGCATTTATAGTTGTAACCTCCAGGGCAATACTGGTATTCTCACAAGCTACATAAGAAGTAGCATAGTCTATAATCAGTTCAAAAGAAGCGGGCGTAACAACAACCGTGCTCTCAGAATCTAATGATGTAGAAGTACAAACACCACCACTTAAAGTAACTCTTGCAAAATAAGTACCTGTTTCAGTGTCGTTTACCACTAGACTGGCAGAGGTAGCTCCCGCAACCGGACTACCATCTTTAAACCATTGATAGGTTGGGGATGAGGCATCTGTACTGACGCTTAAAGTAGAATTTTGACCTGGCAGCAATACAATGTTTGCTGCATTGTCTCTGGTAACTGTAAAGTTTCCGGCATTGGTGATGGTCACCGCGGCAGAACGCTCTAAACAGGCACCTGGCCCAAAGATCTCTACTTCATAGTCACCTTCAAATCCTGGACTTGAAGCATCTACAGTATAAATGTAATTATCAGAAGACGGGATAACCGCTCCATTCTGATACCATGTATAAGTTAAACTAGGATTGTTGATGTTGGCTTCCAGCGGCATGGTCTCTCCACTACACAGATCTGTTTTAGCAGGGGGATTAATAGCGACACCCAGACTTGTGCCTGAGGTTACATCAATAATATTGGAGAGTGTATTTCCGGAACCGGAACAGGCGCCATAATCTATTTCCACATTATACATGCCTGAAGCAGACACGGTAATGGATTCTGATTTTTCAGAAAGAGGCGTTCCTGATCGGTACCAATTATACTGAAAGGTATCTGCATTGGCTAATCCATAAACCTCAAGTGTAATGGAATTACCATCACATACTTCAGCAGTTCCATCACCAAAATCGGCTTGACCCTGTGGTCTTATGGTAAGTCCACTGTCTACCCCAATGTAGTACATAGGGTATGGATCGGAAGCTGGCCCGATCACAGCCGGACTAGTACTACGAACACGAAGTCTGTAGTTTTCACCCCTGGTATCTATGGGAACTGTGAATTGCATATAGAAATCAAAAACAAGATTCTTAGAATTATCTGTTGCAAGTTCAACAGGGCTGCTAAAATCTCCTGTAGCATCAGACAATTCAAGGATAAATACGTTATCGGAATTCACTAAAGGCGGATTCCAGGTAAATTGCACCCAGTAATCGTTAAAGGAAGCAGAGGCACAAGCCCTGTTCCATGGGGTAGCCCCGGCAGGGGGCGTTTGATTTGGAGCAGCCACCGGTGCATTTAGCACTTGGGCATGCATACTACCAAGACCTAGTAGAAAGATCGGTAGCATCACAAATCGTACGATGCAAAATAATTTTGTTTTCATAAGCGAGTGTAGTTTTGGGGGACTACAGTGGCGGCATCTCAATCTAAATCCGCCATTTTTTCTCATCCCATTTAGTATTCTATAACAAATATGTCATATATATGCCGCCATAGGAATTTAATGTTGTAGGTGCATTTAAATATGTTGTGAAATGGTACTATTTGTATGGATAGGCTTTTTTATGGGCCTTATACTCCCATTTTTCATACCTTTGCAGCTTCAAAAAGCGGGTAATGAGCGAAGAAAAAAAAGCGCTGAATTTTATAGAACATATTGTTGAGGAAGATCTCTCAAACGGATTTCCAAAAGAACAATTGCGTTTCCGTTTTCCACCAGAACCAAACGGATATTTACACATTGGGCATGCAAGTTCTATTTGCCTCAATTTTGGGTTGGGATTGCGTTACAATTCCCCTGTGAATCTGAGGTTTGATGATACCAATCCGATCAAAGAAGAAAAGGAGTTTGTAGATGCTATTAAAAGAGATGTGGAATGGCTTGGATATGTTTGGGAAAATGAATGCTATGCTTCAGACTATTTTCAGCAATTGTACGATTGGGCCGTACAGTTGATCAAGAATGGAAAAGCGTATGTAGACAGTCAGTCTTCGGAAGACATGGCGTCACAAAAGGGAACTCCCACAGAACCTGGTGTAAATAGCCCGTTTAGGGATCGTAGCATCGAAGAGAATCTGCAACTATTCGAGGGGATGAAAGAAGGCAAATACGCAGAAGGAAGTCATGTTTTAAGGGCTAAAATAGATATGACGGCCTCTAATATGCTAATGCGAGACCCCATTATGTATCGCATCCTGCACAGGCCACACCATCGCACAAATACCGATTGGTGTATTTATCCAATGTACGACTGGACGCACGGTGAAAGTGACTATATTGAACAAGTGTCACATTCCTTGTGTACCCTTGAATTTGCTCCTCACCGTGAATTATATGATTGGTTTTTAGATCAGGTGGTTGCTAAAGAAAAATTAAGACCCAAACAACGCGAATTTGCCAGAAGAAATTTAAGCCATACGGTTGTGAGCAAACGAAAGCTTCTACAGTTGGTAGAACAAAATGTTGTGAAGGGTTGGGACGATCCAAGAATGCCCACAATATCGGGGCTAAGAAGAAGGGGGTATACCGCAGAATCTATAAGAAATTTTGCAGATACCATAGGGATAGCCAAAAGGGAAAATTTAGTAGATGTTTCTTTACTTGAGTTTCATGTAAGAGAGCACTTGAATAAAATTGCACCCAGAGTTATGGCGGTCTTAAACCCCGTGAAAGTAGTGATAGCCAACTATCCAAAAGAAAATACCGAATGGTTGAAAGCAGAAAATAACCCAGAGGATGAATCGGCAGGAGATAGAGAGGTTCCTTTCTCCAGAGAACTTTATATAGAGCAAGAGGATTTTAAGGAAGAAGCCAACCGTAAATTCTTCCGTTTAAAATTGGGCGGGGAAGTGCGACTTAAAAATGGGTATATCATAAAAGCAGAAAGTTGTACGAAAGATAAGGATGGGAATATAACGGAGATACAATGTACCTATGATCCAAAAAGCAAGAGCGGAAGTGGCACGGAAGAAAGTTTGCGAAAAGTAAAAGGTACCTTGCACTGGGTTTCTGTTCCACATGCTATTCCTGTAGAGGTTAGATTGTATGACAGACTATTTACGGACGAAGCACCGGATTCTCACAAGGATAAAGAATTTATGGATTTTGTAAACCCAGATTCGCTGCGAGTAATTACCGCCTTTGCGGAACCAAGTTTAAAAGAGGCTCAGGTTGAAGACCATTTTCAATTCCAGCGATTGGGATATTTCAACATAGATGTTGATTCCAGTCCGGGAAAGTTAGTTTTTAACAGAACCGTCCCTTTAAGAGATACCTGGGCCAAAATTCAGGAAAAAGCATAAGATAGATTCTATCTATAAATATATTTATAACAATAAGTATATTAAATTAAAAATGGATCAATTAGAGCTATTCTGAGTCATTTATAAAAAAAGACAAGGGGAAAGTCTGGGTTATCAATCAAAATCTCCATTAGGAGTATTTAAAATCACTTTTCTAATTTCTTTGAAATACAAAATTAAAAAACCTGAAGTTTCTTAAATCTTCAGGTTTTTTAATTATACAAGAATTTAATTACTGCTTCCCTTTAGGCTTTGGATTTTCTTTTTTCATGGCCTCCCCTATCATATTACTTGCGGTAAAAGATGCAACCATGTTATTCAGCATATCACTTCCTGCCTGTGGTGAGTTAGGCAGAAGAATAAGATTGGTATTGGTTTCTTCTCCAATGGCCTGAAGTGTATCGTAATGTTGTGTTACTACGATCAGGGCAGATGCTTCCTGAGAATTGATGCCTACTTTATTAAGTACTTCTACTGATTCTTCCAAACCACGGGCTATTTCTCGTCTTTGATCTGCAATACCCATTCCCTGCAAGCGTTTGCTTTCTGCTTCGGCTTTTGCTTTTTCTACGATCAGGATACGAGCGGCATCTCCTTCAAATTGCGCAGCGATCTTTTCCCTTTCCGAGGCATTAATACGGTTCATGGCTGCTTTTACTTGAGAATCTGGATCAATATCGGTAACCAGGGTTTTAATGATATCATATCCATAATCGAGCATTGCATCTTGTAATTCGCCTTTCACGGCAATGGCAATATCATCCTTTTTCACAAAGACATCATCCAATTTCATTTTAGGAACCTCTGCCCTTACCACATCAAATACATAAGATGTTATCTGTTCATGTGGGAAATCCAATATATAAAATGCTTCATAGACCTTAGTTCGTATAATAACATATTGAACAGAAACCTTAAGTTTCACAAACACGTCATCTAGCGTCTTTGTTTCTACGATCACATCTAATTGTTGAATCTTTAGACTCACACGACCAGCTATCTTATCTACCAATGGGATCTTCATTTGTAATCCGGAATTCCGAATGCTGAGGAACTTACCAAACCGTTCAATGATGACCGCCGTTTGTTGTTTCACTACAAAAAATGAGAGTAAAAGAAGGATGAAAGCAAAAAAGAAGATCGGTATTAAAATAAAATTTCCCATTATTATTGAATTAGTTAATGATTAAAAAATAAGTGTACCTAATAGGTCGGTATTTTTATGATTTTGTTACAATCTGGTATTGCATGAATGCGGAATTAGATATTGTTGCCAATATTAAGTTAGTCGATCTATCGCGATCCGAATTCTTTTTACGCTTTCTTCTTTTCCTATAAGGGCAAGAATATCGAATAAGTGAGGTCCTTTTAGGTCTCCGACAATTACAAGACGCAAAGGCGCCATTACCATCCCAAAGGATAGTTCTTCAGCTACGATCCAATCTTTAACGACTGTCTCCAAATTGGCAGATTCAAATGAAGGAGCTGCTTCTAATACCTTTTGGAGATTACCAAGAATAGTAGGTGTGTTTTCCTTCCATTGTTTCTTAACCGGCTTCTCTTCATATTCATCAGGAGTTTCAAAGAAGTACGAACTTAAATCCCAAAGGTCATTTACAAAATTAGCGCGCTCCTTTACCATAGACACCACCTTGGTTACATATGATAGGTCCATATGAGATGCCAGAGAGACATTCTTTTTCTGAACAATAGGATAAAAAAGAGCCGCAAGCTCTTCATCCGATTTTTGCTGTAAATATTGATGGTTGTACCATTTGGTTTTATCCGGATCGAATCGCGCTCCGGAATTATGAACCCGCTCCAGCGTAAAAGCATTGATCAATTCTTCGAGCGTATAAAGTTCTTTATCATCACTGGAGTTCCATCCGAGCATGGCCAGGAAATTTACGACTGCTTCCGGGAAATACCCGGCTTCCTTATAGCCGACAGATGATCCCCAGGAAAGCGGAAATACCGGAAAGCCCATTTTTTCACCATCGCGTTTGCTTAATTTTCCTTTTCCCGTGGGCTTCATAATTAGAGGCAGATGTGCAAAAACAGGAGGCTTCCATCCAAATGCCTCGTATAGCTGACAATGGAGTGCCAATGAAGGCAACCACTCTTCTCCCCTGATCACATGCGTGATCTCCATTAAATGATCGTCTACAATATTTGCAAGATGGTAGGTAGGCATCCCATCACTTTTAAACAATACCTTGTCATCTAATAAAGAAGCATCAATACTTATATCTCCGCGGATCAGGTCGTGAAGCTTTATGGTATCTTCATGTGGAGTTTTAAACCGGATAACGTGATCTTCTCCTGCAGCTATTCTGGCCTGAGTTTCTTCAGCGGTTAGTGCAAGTGAATTGGAAAGTTTTTCTCTATTATGCCAGTTGTAAATAAAGGTCTTGCCTTTTTCTTCATGATCTTTCCGGTGAAACTCCAACTTCTCCGCTGTATCAAAAGCGTAATACGCTTTTCCTTTTTCTACCAGTTCTTCGGCGTACTTTTTGTATAGTTCCTTTCGCTCACTTTGGCGATAGGGGCCAAAAGCTCCATTCTTCCCAGGACCTTCATCAAAAGGGATCCCACACCAATTCAGGGCATCTATGATATATTGCTCTGCGCCTTCTACATAGCGGTTCTGGTCCGTATCCTCAATCCTCAGGACAAAAGAACCTCCATGTTTTTTAGCAAATAAGTAATTGAATAAGGCAGTACGGACTCCACCAATATGTAATGGTCCAGTGGGACTGGGAGCAAACCGAACGCGGACATTGTTGTTCATGGAAAAATTCTTAAGAAAGCAAAGATAGGCGGAAGCTATGGAATGCCAAAAGGTAACGGTATCAATTCCCGGCCTTCTGTATCATTGTGAAATGCAAGAGCCTTTATGCAGGTTTCATTGTATTGGGGATACGTTTATTCATGATCTTAAACCATAAAGGAGGCAAAAGAGAAAGAACCATGGAGGTAGGATAGCCAAAGGGCATTTGCGGAGAATCCTCATGGCAATCGAGAACCTGGTATTTCTTGGAAGAGATATAATGATGATCACTATGTCTGGTTAATTCGTATAGCATGATTCGCCCTAAAACATGATTGCTGTTCCATGAGTGTATCTCCTTCACTCGTTCATAACGTCCTGAAGGCATCTTTTGACGTAAGAGCCCGTAATGCTCAATATAGTTGACAGTTTCCAAAAGTAAAAAGCCTACTGTGGCGGCCCCAATCGCAAACAAAAGGGTAGGTAGGCCAAAGAGAATAAGGACCAGAATCAAATAAGCGAGTTGCAAAATAATATACCAAAACATATCATTCTTAATGGAAAAGAACGATCGTTTCTCACTGTCCAATAATTTTAATTGGATCTTCCAGGATTTTACCAATTGCCCGCTAACAGAGGTGATCCAAAAGGAATATACAGATTGATTATAGCGGGCAGTTGCCGGATCTTCCTTTGTAGCGGCATGGAGATGATGGCCAAAATTATGTTCAATATAGAAATGCATATACAAGGAAGGGAGAAGCAGTAATTTTCCAAGGAATCGATCATTGGACTTCAGTCTATGCCCCAATTCATGACCTACATTAATGCCATTAGTTCCCAGGACGATACCGATAGAAAGTATAAGTCCGGCTATTTCATAAGGAGCATATGTTGTTTGTGAAAATGACCATAGAAAATAGAAAAGTAGTCCATATACTATGGGAAGATTGGCATAGAGCATCCAATCAAACAATGTATTGAGGATTCTTTTATCTTTTGTTTCCTTATCAAAATTCCGAGTGTCTAACGGGAGTATTATCTCCAATATTGGAATAAGAACAAAGCCGTACACCGGGGTAAAATAGCTCCATACCCCCCCTAAGTTTATACCGATCAAAGCAGAAAGAGGAAGTGTTAAGGCTGCCAGGTATTTTAATTCCTTCATTGTAAGCTTTTTAACAAATTTTTGAGGTTCAATTATGCCATATCCGGTATCTTGGTATTAAATATAGCAGATTTTGGATAGTTATAAGAACATTCTACATAAACTGTCGGCATTCATCACCAAGTACTATACTACCCGAATGATCAAAGGGGCCTTCGTATTTGTGGCTCTGGCATTGTTGTTTTTCTTAAGCGTACTGGCGTTGGAATATTTTCTTTGGCTAGGCTCCACGGCAAGACTCGTTTTATTAATTATTTCTTTAACAGTAACCCTTTTATTGTTAGTGAAATATCTAATAATCCCTATTACTTATTTACTAAGAATTCGAAAAGGACTCGATCTAAAAGTAGCTTCCAGGATCATTGGTAACCACTTTCCGGAAGTGGGCGATAATCTGATTAATCTTTTAGATCTCGCAGACGACAAACAGAAAACAGAATTGTTGCTGGCAAGCATAGAACAACGCTCTAATCAACTTTCGCCTATCCCTTTTAATAGGGCAATAGATATTCGAAAGAGTTTGGCATATGGAAAATATGTACTTATTCCATTATTCATAATAGCAGGCATTGGTATAGCAGGCCAGTTAAATTCTTTTATGAGTTCTTATGATCGTGTGGTCAACTATGATGTGGCCTATGAGAAACCGGCACCCTTCAGATTTGTAGTATTAAATGGGGCTTTGGATGTGCTAGAATCAGAATCGTATACACTCAATATCGCTACCGAAGGGGAAATACAACCAGATATTGCCTATATCGTTATAGACGGAAAAGAACGATTATTACAAAAAACTAATGGTCAGTTTTCATATACATTCAGGGCTCCGATACAATCTCAGGACTTTTATTTAAGTGCTAATAAAATAAGGTCTAGGCAGTATCAGTTAAACGCCCTGGTCACACCTTCTATTCAGGAATTCAAGACCATTTTATCTTATCCGGCCTATACTCAAAAAAAGACGGATACACTTCAGGGAACGGGTAATGCTGTAGTACCGGAAGGCACAATAATAATGTGGCAAATAGAAAGTGAAAATACTAATAGTGTACAATTGATAACTAATGATACTACGGTAGTATTTGCGGTTGATAAGGGAGAATATGGGTATACAAGAAAGGTATTTAATGAATTAGAATATGAAGTAACTACTTCTAATGAGAATATAGAGCATTATGAGCGACTCCAATATCGTATTAGAGTAAACAAGGATGCAAGTCCTTCTATCAAGGTAAAGGAGATACGCGACTCAGTAAGTCAAGCACTTTCTTACGAAGGAATTACATCAGATGATTATAAAGTATCAAAGCTAGAAATAGTCTATTATGCTGATAATGAAGAGAATAAAGGTATTACTTTGGAATTGGCACGCCCCGGAGATCGGGATTTTAGTTTTTACTATGATTTTCCTTCTGGTCTGGAACTGGAAAGAGGAAGGAGATATTCCTATTATTTTCAAGTAACAGATAATGATGCACTGCGGGGTGGAAAGAAGGCAAAAAGTCAGGTATTCTCTACAGACATTCTCAATGAAAGACAGGAAAAGGAGCAGCAATTAAACGATCAAAAGAAGCTTTTACAGGAATGGGATGGGGCATTGGATAAATTCCAGGAACAGGAAAATGCTTTAAAGCAACTAGAACGAGATCAAAAAGAAAAGAATGTACTGAGCTTTAATGATCAAAGGGCGATAAAAGACTTTTTAAAGCAACAGCAACAGCAAGAGGCACTGATGGAAAAATTCAGCAAGCAACTCAATAAATCAATGGCCAATGAGAAGCAAACAGATCCTTTGTTAAAAGAACGACTGGAGCGGCAGGAAATTGAAGCAAGAAAGAATGAGCGACTTCTGGAAGAATTAAAGAAGATTGCCGATAAGTTAAACAAAGAGGAAATGTCCCAACGCCTGGAAGAAATAGGCAAAAAGCAACAAAATAGCAAACGAAATCTGGAACAATTACTTGAACTAACCAAGCGGTATTACGTTACAGAGAAGGCGAATCAGTTAGCCAAGGATCTTGATGAGTTAAGTGAAAGGCAGTATATTTTATCAAAATTAGGGCAGGAACAAGATTTTAATGTTGATCAACAAAAAAAGATAAATAATCAGTTCGATACAATTTCTAAAGGACTGGAAGACCTTAGAAAGGCCAATGCAGATCTAAAGAAGCCTATACAGATGGATACTTCTGAGGAAAAGGAAGAAGAGGTAAAGGAAGATTTGAATGAGGCCAAGGAAGAATTAAACAAACAACAGGGCCTGGAGGAAGCATCGGAAGGTCAGGAAAAGGAAAAGGCCGGTAACAAGGCCAAAAAGAAGCAGCAATCAGCCGCAAACAAGATGAAACAGATGTCGGAGGCTTTGGAGCAATCGGCCATGTCCGGGGGTGGATCATCCATGGCAGAAGATGCCGAAATGCTAAGGCAGATCCTGGATAATTTATTGAAATTTTCATTTAAACAGGAGACCCTATATGATCGTTTACAGGAACAGGGAATGGAGAGGGGTTATTATACAAGCGTTGTAAAAGAAGAACAACAATTAAAGAGCTTATTTGAACATGTAGATGATAGTCTTTTTGCTTTGTCTTTGCGACAAGTGGAGTTAACGGAATTTGTCAATGAGCAGATAACTGAGGTCTATTATAATATTGATCGCTCGCTTAGTAGCCTTTCTGAAGGGCAAACCTATCAGGGAGTGTCGTACCAGCAATATGTACTAACAGCAGCAAATAATTTGGCAGATTTTCTGGCGAATATTTTAGGAAATATGCAGGAGACATTGAGTAAGGGAAAAGGAAGTGGACAAAAAAATGATGGATTTCAATTACCCGATATTATTAAAGGACAAAGCGGTGTTCAGGAGCGTATGGAGGGGATGAAACAAAAGGGGGATGAAGGACAAGAAGGTCAAGAAGGCAAAGAGGGTGAACAAGGAGAAGGAGGAAAGAGTGGTAATGAACCTAAAGAAGGAGGTGACGAAGGAAAAGATGGGGCAGGTGGAAGCGGATCTAAAGGAGAAAATACTGGTAGCGGTTTGGATATGAATGAAAAGGAACTAAATGAACTCTACGAGATATACAAAGAACAGCAACTAATACGTGAAAAGTTAGAAGAACAACTGGCTACGTTTATTCAGGAATCAGATAAACAGTTGGCCAAAAGATTAGCGCAACAAATGGAAGAATTTGAACGCGATCTTCTGGAGAATGGCATTACGCAACGCACAATGGACAAGGCGAATAGAATTCAACAACAATTGCTAAAACTTGAGAATGCGGCCATGCAGCAGGGAGAGAAGGAAGAGCGTGAAAGTAAGAAGGTAAGCAAGAATTATGGTAAGCCGCTGATAAACAGCAGAAAAGAAAAGACAACAGAAGAAGGCCAATTAGAATTATTACAAAGACAAGTATTACCTTTGCAGGAATTTTACAAGGATAAAGCTAAGAAGTATTTTAAAAAGGATGATTGATTTTGTATACGAAACTGATTTTAAGATAGTTGAGTTATATAAATATACCGATTGGTTGAAAAGTTTAATTATTTCAGAAGACAAAATTCCTGGTAATTTATGTTTTGTATTAACTACGGATGATCAGGTACTGGAGATCAATAAGAAATATCTTGGACATACTGACTTTACAGATGTGATTACGTTCGATTATACAAAGGGGAGTGAGATTCATGGTGACATACTTATTTCGATGGATCGAATTAAGGAGAATGCAAAGAAATACAAAGTTAAACCGGAAGATGAGTTACGACGCGTCATGGCACACGGGGTATTGCATTTAGTAGGTTATACGGATAAAACTAAGGCGGAAAAGAAGGTGATGAGAGAAAAGGAGAATGAAAAATTAAAAATGTTCCACGTGGAACAATAGAAGAAGGCAATGTTCGAAAAGGAGTATGATGTAATTGTAGTTGGGGGTGGACATGCAGGCGCTGAGGCTGCTGCTGCTGCTGCCAATATGGGTTCCAAAACACTGTTGGTGACCATGAATCTGCAGACTATAGGGCAAATGTCTTGTAATCCTGCAATGGGTGGTATTGCCAAAGGACAAATAGTTAGAGAGATTGATGCCCTTGGTGGATATAGTGGCATAGTTTCGGACAAATCTGCTATACAGTTTAAAATGCTGAATAAAAGTAAAGGTCCGGCAATGTGGAGTCCAAGAACTCAGAATGACCGAATGCGTTTTGCAGAGGAATGGCGCTTAGCCTTAGAACGCACACCAAACGTAGATTTTTACCAGGAGATGGTAAAGGGTTTACTAGTAAAAGGTGATAAGGTAGTTGGAGTAAGAACTTCGTTAGGTTTAGATATCAAAGGGAAGTCGGTGATCTTAACCAATGGCACATTCCTTAATGGTCTAATTCATATAGGCGAGAAGCAATTTGGTGGGGGAAGAGCCGGAGAAAAGGGCTCAACCGGAATAACGGAACAGTTAAGCACCTTTGGATTCGATTCGGGAAGAATGAAAACGGGAACACCGCCGCGTGTAGATGGCAGATCTCTTGATTATTCCAAAATGATACTTCAGCCAGGGGATATTGTTCCTGAAAAATTCTCATATTTAGATACGCCTCTTTTGACAGCACAAAGAGATTGTCATATGACCCATACCTCAAAAGAGGTTCATGAATTATTAAAAGAAGGGTTTGACAGATCTCCTATGTTTAATGGAAGAATCAAAAGCATAGGGCCTCGTTATTGTCCTTCCATAGAAGATAAGATAAATCGGTTTGCAGATAAGGAAAGTCACCAGATCTTTGTTGAGCCTGAAGGCTGGGATACAGTGGAAGTATATGTAAATGGTTTTTCTACTTCCTTACCGGAAGATGTGCAATTTAAGGCACTAAGATCAGTAAAAGGATTTGAGAAAGTGAAATTTTTCAGACCTGGTTATGCAATAGAGTATGACTATTTTCCACCAACACAATTAAAACACACACTAGAAACTAAGTTAATTCAGAATTTGTATTTCGCGGGCCAGATAAATGGTACTACTGGGTATGAAGAAGCAGCTTCTCAGGGGCTAATGGCAGGGATCAATGCCCATTTAAAGATAAGCGAACTTCCTCCTTTTACACTACAGAGAGATGAGGCATATATTGGGGTATTAATAGACGACCTTATTACAAAGGGGACAGAAGAACCTTATCGCATGTTTACTTCCAGGGCCGAGTACCGAACCTTATTACGTCAGGATAATGCAGATATACGATTAACCCCAAAAGGCTACGCATTAGGATTGGCATCTGAAGAACGCCTTAGAAAAATGCAGGAGAAGGAACGGAAATCGGATGCTTTTATAGATTTTTTCAGGAATACAAGTTTCTCCCCGGAGGCTATAAATCCCATTCTGGAAGAAGTGGCGTCTGCTCCGGTAAAACAAGCTGATAAGATGTATAAGGTATTTTCAAGACCTAATGTTACAATGGGTCATATGCTTCAACTAGAGGAGGTGGCCAATTATGTTGAAACTCATGAATTGGGCAGGGAGGTAATGGAACAGGCAGAGATACAGGTAAAATATTCTGGCTATATAGCAAAGGAAAAGAATAATGCGGATAAACTACAACGCCTGGAGAACATTAAAATACCGGAAGGTTTCGATTATTCTAAACTGAAATCACTATCCTATGAGGCACGCGAAAAGTTACATGCCATAAGACCCGTAACCATTTCACAGGCATCCAGAATAAGCGGGGTTTCCCCAAGCGACATAAGTGTGTTATTGGTTTTTATGGGGCGCTAAACTACAATTGTTCCACGTGGAACAATTTAGGGCTTACTAATTGTACTTTGTCCATTTGAATGATAACTATGGAATTCTTTTTAACTACAAAGGATCATGCGGTCACTAAGGAAAGTTTTGAGTTGCAGTATAATGCTAACTTGGAAATGCTTCACACCGTTCCAAGACCCAAAGAAATAGACAAGTATTATCAGGATGAGAATTACGTCTCCCATACCGATGGGAATCGTACTGTTTTAGAAAAAATATACCAACTGGTAAAAAAATTTAACCTTAAGAAGAAGGAATCCTGGATCAAAAAATACACAAAGAAAAATGCTGAGGTATTAGATGTGGGCGCCGGTACAGGATCACTTGTCAAGTTCTTGAAAGAACGCGGCTGGGCGTCAGATGGGGTAGAGCCAAATTCAAAAGCGCGTTCAGTGGCTAAGGTAAAGGGAATAGAATTGAAGGCCACCTTAAATGACCTTGGCGACAAAAAATACGATCTGATTACCCTTTGGCATGTACTGGAACATGTACCTGATCTTGAAAAAAATATACAGGAAATAAAAAATAGGCTTACTGATGATGGGGTGTTATTTATCGCTGTCCCTAATTTTCGTTCCTATGATGCAACTCACTATGGATCTTTTTGGGCGGCATATGACGTGCCTCGACACTTATGGCATTTCTCCCAAAAATCAATTCAAAGGATCTTTTCTAACAATGGATTTTCATTGGTTACCACCAAACCGATGATATTTGACGCATTTTATATTGCTCAGCTCTCTGAAAAATACAGACACGGGAAACATCGATTCTTGGCTGCTTTTTGGCACGGACTTCGCTCAAACTACCATGGCTGGAGAAGCGGGGAGTATTCTTCCTTACTTTACGTCTTAGAAAAGCGGTAATAGCGCGTTACGGGCCTTTTAGTGAATTATCTCGCATTCTTGGCCATACTTGTACGGGAGTGCAAAGATCTAGCGTAGAGGGCTTTTAAATGTCCGTCAGATTAATAGAGTAAAACAATCACAATGCAACAAAGACATAGAAATAATCTATACAATTGTTAGAAAGGTATTTCTTATACAATAGCCCCTTTTAGATTTATTTAAAATTTTTATGATTCCAAATAATTCCTTTCTTACTTTTGCCGACTTAAAACAAGTATCAAATGAAAAAGTTTTTTATAGCAACTGCGATCTTAACCGCAATGGCTTGCCAACAAGATAAGATTGCTTATGTAGACAATATCCGCCTAATGGATGGGTACAAAGAAAAAATAGCTGTTGAAGCGCAATTCACCGCTCAGAAAGAAACATTCAATAAAAAACGTGACAGTATTTCACAGGTTTTTCAAAGGGAAGCTCAGGGATTGGAGGCTCAGGTAAAGGGAATGTCTCAGCAGAAGGCTCAGGAAGCATACGCTATGTTACAACAACAAGGACAACGTATTGGACAAGAACTTCAGCAGGAAGAACAGTTATTGCAATTGCAGGGTCAGGCGGAAATGGACAGTGTGATCCAGAAAGTGAAGAAAGAGATCGCAGCATTTGGAAAAGCAAAAGGCTATACGTATATCCTGGGAGGCGGAGAAGGCGGCAGTGTTCTATATGGCGCAGATTCTAAGGATGTCACCGATGAGGTCCTGGCAGTTTTAAATAAAGAAACTCAGGAGTAACAAGGCAATAAAGCCTCTTTCATCAGAGTATTTCCTAACTAATATTGTAGTAGAAATACCAGTAATATGGCAGGTATAAAATAAATAACAATGGTTTTAGCTCCTTCATAGTCCTTGGCCATTCTCTGGCCAAAAAGCAGCATTAACAGAGTAATACAAGCCAAAACGCCACCAAAAAAAGCAAAGACGCTCTCCCCGGATAGCAGGATTTGAACAAATCCAATGCCACTAAACAATCCGGCTAAAACTTCCATAACCAGCACTATAAAAAGCATTAAAGGGACCATTTTTTTAAATGGCGTTTGGGAAAAATGACCCGTAAGCCAGTCAAGATTCCCCTTCCAATCTATCATTTTGTCTATGCCACTTTGTAGAAAAGTGATGACGAGGAAAAGGAGTAATAATAAAACTGTAATATTCTGAGTAATGACTTCCATAGTATTCCTGTTTAGTTGGGCAGCATTGTGATCAAGCTGCCGATCTGTGCAATAATCTGGTGAGTTTAATGGAAAGATCGGTCAATATTATTTTTGAATTGCCATTTCGTTCTACGTGATAAATAGCTTGTTCCAATTCCTCCATGATCCCCAGGATATTATTCTCATGAACAAAGCCAGCAAATTTATTGAACTGAAATCCATCTACATGTACCTTCATATAGGCTAATTCTTCCACATTATAATTAATGAGCATGGCTTGTCTAAAAACGGCCATACAGTATTTTAAAAAGTTCTTTTGAGTTTCTCGCCCGGTTTTAGCCACTTCCTCGCTCCATAAAATGAGTTCATGAATTGCCGCCTTTTTACCCTTGGCCTTAAAGGCACTTCGCACCCATTGAACAAACCATTTTTCAAAGATCAATTCTTCCGAATCCTTGTTCATGAGCTCCAGGGCCTTGTTGAAGTTGCCATTAGACTCATGAGCCAACCGCTGGGCTTCTTCTCGTTGCACTCCCATTTCCACCAATGCTCCTGTGATAGCCTCTTCTGGCAATGGAGGAAAATGTAGCAGCTGACATCTAGATCTGATCGTTTGCAGGATCTGCTCCTCATCTTCTGCGATCAATAAAAAAATAGTTTTGTTGGGTGGCTCTTCAAGTAATTTCAACAATTTATTGGACGCTGCCGTATTCACTTTTTCAGCCATCCAAATAATCATCACCTTATAACCACCTTCGTAGGCTTTAAGAGATAACTTCTTCACGATCTCATGGGATTCATCTACACCAATCTGACCTTGTTTTTTTTCTATGCCAACGGTCCTATACCAGTCAAATAAACTACCGTATGGGTCCTCTTTTAGAAATTGTCTCCACTCCGTAAGGTAGTGATTGCTTACAGCATGACTTTTAACAGTATCTGAATTGGATACCGGAAAGGCAAAATGAAGATCGGGATGTGAAAGAGCATTGCATTTTAGATTGCATGCTTCATCGCCCGTAGTATTTTCACCTTGAGAATTGTTACAAAGAATGTATTGGGCATATGCAATAGCGGCCGGTAATGTTCCTGAACCTTCCGGTCCCACGAATAACTGAGCATGAGGCACACGGCCAGAATCTGCGCTTTGCGTCAGATGTTTTTTTATGTGGGGGAGCCCTATAATTTCCTTAAAAAGCATGAGGTCAAATATACAGATTTTGTTGGTCTGGGTGTTAATTTAAATAAAGTAGTGGCTTTACCCTCGTTCATTTATTCTTTACATTTGCGATTCTCAAAATCTACTAAAAGATGAAGACCATAGAAGATTATAATTTCAAACATAAAAAGGCTTTAGTTCGGGTCGATTTCAATGTACCACTAGACGCTGAATTTAAAGTAACGGACACCAATAGAATAGAGGCGGCAAAGCCTACGATCATGAAGATTTTGAAAGATGGGGGCAGCGCAGTGCTTATGAGTCATTTAGGAAGACCCAAAGGACAAGTAAATCCGGACATGTCTTTAAGGCACATATGCAATGCCGTTAGCCAGATCATTGCCGTAAAAGTGAAATTCTCTGAGGACTGTATTGGTGAAAAGGCAATGAATGCAGTAGATCAACTTAAGGATGGAGAGGTTTTACTCCTGGAGAATTTACGTTTTCATGCGGAAGAAGAAAAGGGCGACAAAAGTTTTGCAGAAGCTCTTTCTGAATTAGGAGATATATATGTCAATGATGCATTTGGGACGGCCCACCGGGCGCATGCATCTACTACTATTATTGCTCAATTTTTTCCGGAAAAGAAATGTTTTGGCTATTTACTCGCAAAAGAAATTGAGGCGATCGAAAAAGTAATGCGTACCGGAGAAAAACCGGTAACGGCTATTCTTGGGGGCGCAAAGGTCTCATCTAAGATCACCATCATTGAAAATATCCTGGATAAGGTAGACCATCTTATCATTGGCGGTGGCATGACCTACACCTTTGTAAAAGCAATGGGAGGAGAGGTCGGCGATTCCATTTGTGAGGATGATAAAATGGAGCTGGCCCTTGATATCATGGAGCAAGCCAAGAAAAAGAATGTATCCATTCATCTCCCGGTAGATGTATTGGCAGCAGACAGTTTTAGTAAAGATGCCCGAACTCAAATCGTATCTGTAAAACATATACCCAAAGGATGGCAAGGACTGGATGCCGGACCGGAAACATTAAAAATGTTTAAAAAAGTGATCCTGGCCTCAAAAACTATCCTTTGGAACGGCCCTGTGGGTGTATTTGAAATGGAAAAGTTCGCAAAAGGCACCATCGCGATAGGGAATTATATTGATGAGGCCACAAAGAATGGGGCATTTTCTCTTGTAGGCGGAGGCGATTCTGTGGCGGCTGTAAAACAATTCGGATTCGAGGATAAAGTTAGCTACGTTTCCACAGGTGGAGGCGCTATGCTGGAGAGTTTGGAAGGAAAAACACTCCCTGGCATTGCAGCAATATTGGAGGCCTAAGATCCGTTATAAAAGAAGAGATCATAGCCTGTAATTAGGGCTATTGAAAGGATTATTTTATTCTTTCAGAAAAAAATTGCATTTTCGTTGACCCCCACGGTTTAAAGAAAGACTATGTATTCATTAAAAAAATGGCTGCTTTTTGGGCTCCTTATGGGATGCGCCGAATTACTTATGGCACAGCAAGCCGATTCTTTGGTTGTAAATGAGGGGATCAAGGTACAGAACGAAATAGCACAGATCTTACAGAAAGACACAATCAATAGCCTTGCTGAAGGAAGTGCTACATTTTTGGTCAATCCGGATAAGACCATTGCCCTTACTGACCAACGTATGGCATCAAAATACGACAGTCTATGGATGAAGGAATTGTACGAGAGTGCACAATCCTTTCAAAGCATGTATGATGAGATAATAAGTGCAGATGGGGTGTTTACTGACAGCGTTTCAATAGACACCGAGGTGTTGAAAGAACGATTGCTGGCCCTGGACCAAAAAACACCATTTAATATTTCCTATAACCCCTCCCTAGAATCTGTGATCAAATCCTTTTTAATCCGAAAAAGAGGTCTGATGGAGCGCATGCTGGTCGCCAGCCAGTTTTATTTTCCCCTATTTGAACAGGAGCTGGACAATTACAATATTCCTTTAGAACTTAAATATCTTGCAATTGTTGAATCTGCACTGAACCCCAGAGCAAAATCGCGTGTTGGAGCAACCGGACTATGGCAATTCATGTATAGCACGGGAAAGATGTACGATTTGGACGTAAGCAGCTATGTAGATGAACGAAGCGATCCTATAAAGTCGACCAAAGCAGCATGCCAGTACCTTGCCAAACTATACGATATTTTCGGGGATTGGGATTTGGCTTTAGCTGCCTATAATTCAGGGCCGGGAAATGTCAATAAAGCCATACGAAGATCTGGAGGATATACTAATTATTGGAATATCAGACGAAATTTACCCAGGGAAACCGCTGGCTATGTTCCGGCATTTTTGGCCACCATGTATTTGTTTGAATACGCAGAAGAACACGGTCTTAAATCAACAAAAGTTCCCCGCGCTTATTTCGAAACGGATACGGTACACATAAAAAGGTTGATCACTTTCGACCAGATTTCTAAACTGGTAGATGTAAGCGTTGAAGAACTGACGGTTTTGAATCCATCATATAAATTGAATATTATTCCTAATATTCCCGGAAAGAACTATTCACTTCGTTTGCCTAAAAGTGAAATAGGAAAGTTTGTAGCCAATGAAGAAGCCATCTATGCCTATGTTGAGGAGGAATTAAAAACCAAGGAATCCGCTTTGCCACAAATGGTTAAAGCAGAAGAACGGATCCGGTACAGAGTGAGAAGCGGAGATTATCTAGGAAGAATAGCGGAGCGTTATGGTGTTCGGGTTAGTCAGATAAAGAATTGGAACGGGTTGAAGAGCAATAATCTTCGAATAGGGCAACGACTTACGATCTTCCCAAGAAAACCCTATGTGGCTAAATCCACACCTGTTAAATCAGCTACTTCATTGAATAACAGCAATTTAAAGATCCATACGGTAAAAGAAGGAGATTCCCTATGGACCATCTCAAAAAAATATCCTGGAATTACTATTGAAAATTTACGAGAATGGAACGGTATTAGCGGTAATAACTTGTTGCCTGGCACAAAATTAAAATTATGTGCATGTTCCTCGTAAGACACCGAATCTAAAGTAAGATTTAGGTCTCGGTTTAGAATAATGCTGACTCAAAGATCAATGAAACACCAATTTACACTACTGCTTGCCCTATTACTTTTTTCTTCTTGTAACGACGGACCTAAAAAATCGTATAAACCAGCTTCCATTGGCGCCATAAACTCCGTAGGTGTTGTCATTAGCAATGAACTATGGGAAGGGCCTGTTGGGGATAAGTTACGCGAATATTTTGCTGCTCCCGTGGTAGGGTTAACCTGGGATGAACCAGTATTTAATTTGGAGCAAATGCCACAGAAGGTATTCACCGGTACAACAAGACATCGCAGAGCCGTGCTTTTTGTTGATCTGGATACCGTAAACGTAGCACATGTAAAAACAGATCTTTACGCTACACCTCAGGAGATCGGGGTTATAAAAGGCAGAACCGAGGAAGAGATCATAGGGAACATTGAAACCTATGCGGAGGAGATGATACAAGCCATTTCTTCAATGGAATTAAAGGAAACACAGAAGAGATTCCTTAGATCTCTAAATAAGGATAATATACTGGAAGAAAAATTTGGAGTTACGTTAAGCCTTCCTTCCATCTACAAGTTAGGAAAGCAAGAAGATAATTTCGTTTGGATAGATCGGGAAATACAAAAAGGGAGCATGAATATCATTGCCTATGAAATACCCTGGAATAGCCTATCCAATGATTCCACTTTTGTGACAGATTTTATTAGAATGCGCGATTCTATTGGGGAAAAGTATATCCCGGGACCAGATATCCCCAATAAGAAGACCTATATGACCACCGAAGACGCCTTTGCACCATATTTCTTTGAAACGGAGATCGATGGTAAAAGAACAATTGAAGCGCGAAGTATTTGGGATATAGAGAACTATCCCATGGCAGGTCCATTCGCAACATTTATAATGGATGACGCAAAGAACAACCGTAAGTTGGTCGTGGAAGGATTCACCTTCGCCCCGGCTACAAATAAAAGAGATTATATGTTTGAATTGGAGGCTATCATTCGAACAATAAAATTCAAATAGAACCTATAGAAATAAAAAAGCTCCATGCTGTAAAGTTTGGAGCTTTTTTTATTCCCTTTAATCAAAAGCGAAGCCCGTGGAGAGCCTAAATACGAATGCGTATAAGGTTATAAGCCAAAGGCCAAAACAGAACCAGGAGAATGCCTTAAAATACTTTTTAAGGAACATATTACTCCAGTTTCTAAATGCTTCTAAATAAATTTCTTTAAAGTGTAAAAGTCTCTGCATATCCCTGCCTTTTAATGTTTATCCTGTGGCAAAGATCATTTTCTGTGGCAGAAGAAGTATAATAACTAGATAAAGAACACAAAAATTGGGTTAGAAAAACAGCCGATATAAAAAACCTCTGTCAATGGTAAACTTTTTCCGTTATACCGATGATGCAGAGGTTAAATTTATAAGAAGTAAGCAGCGTTAGCTTCCTTTTTTATAAAGCATGTGAGTTTTCTGTCTAGTCGAAAGCAAAACCAGTGGCCACTCTAAAAATAAAGGCATAAAGCACTATGACCAAACAGGCTAGACAGAACCAGGTGAAAATTTTAAATAAGTTGCGAACAAAATAGGAGCCTAAATTTTTAAAGGCCTCCATGTAAATTTCTTTTAGGAGTAAAATATGTTTCATAAAATAAAGATTTAGGCAGTGAGAATAAACTGTTTTTATGGTAATAACTTTAATTTAACCTGTTGCGTATCTGCCCCTTTCATATTTGTTGTATAGAGCCTTATTCTTGTGGCGAAGGGGGATTTATTGTAAATATTGTCTTGTGAAATAAGCTATAGTGGTGTTTTGCACCTTGTATAACTAAAAAGCCACCTACTCATTGAGAAGATGGCTTTCTTGGGGTAGGTTAGTTGATTAATGGTTTACATATTCACTATAATAAATTCGGAACGCCTGTTGAGCTGGTGCTGGTCACTACTGCATTTAATACTACCATCACATCCATTTAAAAGCCTTTCTTCTCCATAACCAATGGCACTTTCAATACGTTTTGGATCAATGCCTTTAGAGATGATATATGCTCTGGTTGATTTTGCTCGTCTGTCTGAGAGGTATTTATTGTAAATCGCTTTACCCCTGGAATCTGTATGAGATTCTATCTTGATGATCATTGACGGGTTTTCCTGCATGACCGCTACCAATTTGTTCAGCTCGGCTGCTGCATCGGGTCTGATGTTCGACTTATCGAAGTTGAAGAAGATCATATTTAGTTTGATCTTTTTGATCCCTTCCTCTAGGACGATAAGGTCTTCCAGTTTTTCTAAGGAAACCTCAACATTGATCAGCTCATTCTCTTTGGTAGGTGTATTGAGCACTACTTCAGAGTAACCTTCTTTAGTAGTTTTTACAGTATATTTTGTGTTGCTATCCAGATCTTCAAAGACAAAACTTCCATCTTTATCTGAAATAACCTCTTTTAGTTTAATATTGTTTTCATCAAGTAGTGTCACAAGAGCCTCAGGCATTACTTCACCGGTTATTTGTTCGGTCACAACGCCTGCAATGGCATTTAGATTTAATTCTTCAGGCAATAATCTAGAGAAGGAATAAATATCATCATCTCCTTTACCTCCGCGTCTATTAGAGGCAAAAAATCCTTTTTGTGTTCCTTCGTTCACTATATAAGAGAAGTCGTCCTTCTTACTATTCACAGGTTTCCCCATATTCTTCACTTGCTGGAAGCCATTTTCTTCGTCAAAGGCAACTTCATAGATGTCTAATCCTCCTAATCCGATATGGCCATTTGATGAGAAATAGAGTTTCTTATCGCTTATAAACGGGAACATTTCTTTTCGTTCCGAATTGATCTCCGGTCCGAGGTTACGCGGGTCAGAATAACCGCCATCTTCGTACACATCAACTACAAAAATATCTGTTTCCCCTAAACTTCCTGGTCGGTCAGAAACAAAGTAAAGTTGTTTTCCGTCCGGACTTAATGCAGGATGGCCTGTTGAAAATTCATCACTGTTAAATGGAAGCTCAGTGGCCTCTGTCCAAGCTCCATCAACTTTACGGGACCTGTATATTTTTAGGTTATTCACTCCATTTTTATCTCGTTTCAGCTTCTTCCCATAATTATTTCTGGTAAAATACATAGTGGAATTATCCGGTGAGAAAGTAACGGATGCTTCGTGATACTTTGTATTGATCTTTTTAGAGAATTTTATGGCATCTTTTACCTCTTGAGATTCATTATTTACCTTGGCAACATAAAGATCCAGATAGGGTTGATTATTCCATTTATACTTGCGAGTACTAAAAAAGGATGAATCCATTGCGGAGGCAAATACCAGCTGATCCTCGTTGTAGAACATAGGAGAGAAATCAGAGTATTCTGAGTTTGTACCTATATTCCGAATGGTATATTCTTGTTCTGTACTCAGGATGTTATCCAGGACTTTTTCTTTGGGTGTAGTTCGGGGATCATCCACGGAGTAGCGCATCCCTTCTTTTTTTACTTTTCGGTCGTACAGGCGCATAAGGCGTTTTGCCCTGGCGTATTTTCCGGTGCCCTTAAGACTATGTGCGTATTTAAATATGTTTTCGGCACTTATATCGTCTTTATAACGATTGTAAAGAATGTCATACCAATAGAAAGCTCGCTCCATATTTGTATTAAAATAGTGCGAATCCCCCGCCTTTTGTATGACTTCATAGGTATAATTATCCTCATTATTCTTTAAAAATTGCTCATACAATTCAGCCGCCTCAGCATACCACATCTTATCAAAATATTCATCTGCTTTCTGCAACAGTTTATTGGGTGGATCTTTTATTGTGTTTCTTCTAAAGACCTTCTTCACTGAAGGAATTGTGGCGCTATTTTTAAATTGCCCTACAGCAGTTGGTTGTAAAGCAGTACCTGGAGTAGATACGGTCTCATTTTTAATATGCATGATCCAAAGCTTATCCCCATAGCTTCCACTTAACCGTGACGATGCAGCTTTTAGGACACCGTTCCAATCTTTTGAGTGGGCTAGATAAACATATGTTAGCTTAGAAACAGGGTTATCTGCCGTTAAAGCATACAATCCTTTGGTTCGTAGCTCTTTAACGAATTTTGAAACATTATTTTTATCACCAAATACACCGGCAACCGCATAATATCCATTTCCTATGCTGGTCATTCCTTCAACAGTTCGGGTGGCAATCTTAAATTTTTTGGCAGCTCTCACAAATTGGCTATGCGATTGTATAGCTGAGGTAGTAATATTGGGTTTAACTATTTCTATGATTTCAGATGGGTTCTTTTTGCTGTTTTCAACATGTAAGATCCACATCTTCTTCTTGTATTTTCCATCTAAGTAGGAAGCAATAGCGTCCTCCCCGGCAGAAAAATGATCTAAATAGACATAATGCAGCCCATTTTCAGGGCTCTTGAAATATCCTGAAGTAGCTGCATTTAGTTTAAGTGAACGCGCAAATTTATTGGCATTTTGAGACACCCCAAATACCCCGGTGATCAGATAATAGCCATTGTATACATCAGCATAACCACCTACAGTTTTGGTGATAATGTTGTGCGCTTTTGCTTTGTTTTTGAACAGTTCTTTGGGAGAGGCAGTTACATCTTCCGTGTTAGAAAGATCTAAAACGGCAGCATGCCCACTAAAAGAGCTTACAAATAGCAAAAGAAATAAGATGCTGAATTGTTTTATGTTCATGTGTTTATAGACCCTAATTGATAGCCTGTAATTTGAGATATTGCTATTTGATTCGCCCCGAATAAAGGGGTCTATCCATATATAATCTCTTTCATAACGCCGAATTTAGAAGTTCTCTTGCTATAGGATTACTTTTTGTTGTGAAATGGATGTTTTTTGTCGTGTATCTCAATAATATGTACCTCTAACTAATGATAGGGGTATAAATAAGCGGGTTTTTACGTACTTAAGACCTAATCAGCGCCGGACTGAGACCGAAAAAGAGGATTTCAAATAGCAAGGGGTTAAAATCAATAATATACCGAATAGTATATCAATTAATAGCACCTATTTTAATAGAGTTTTTACCACCTCAAATGATTAAGTCGATTTTTTCTCTGTAAAAGCGAGATAAGAAACAAAAAAAGGCAAGCTTTTTAAAGCTTGCCTTTTTAACTTGGTTGTATGCTGTTTTTACTCTTTTTTCTCCTCTATCTTCTCATCTTCCTTAGAGGCGTCTTTGAATTCTTTAATTCCGCTACCCAATCCCCGCATTAGTTCAGGAATTTTTTTGCCGCCAAATAACAATAGTACTAAAACTACGACGACTGCTATTTGCCAGGGGCCTATTGCCAGAAAAGGTACTAGTAAGATCATGTGCTTTAATTTATAAGGTAAACAAAGGTAATAAAAAACTATATAGATATTATTTATTCCAAACGTTAAGATTGTACTTTAATTGCCACATTAAATAATCAACCGAAAGATTTATGAGAAAATATAGTATAATGACGACCTATTATCATTTTTAGGATAGTAGTATGTTGAAATTCAATTCGAAATGTATCTTTGTATTGGATGGAGAAAAAAGGAAAAAAAAGAAAGGAGATAAAGCGTAAGCTCTTACATAAGTATCGCTTAGTGATACTTAATGAAAGCACTTTTGAAGAAAAGATCTCGTTTAAATTAAGCAGGTTAAACGTTTTTATCACAGCAACGCTCTTTATAATTGTCCTGATAGGACTAACTACACTGCTAATAGCCTTTACTCCTTTACGGGAATATATTCCGGGTTATTCTTCAACTCGACTAAAAAAAGAAGCTACCGAACTCACTTATAAAACGGACTCCCTTGTAACTGTACTAAATTATACCAATAGGTATTTAGAAAATATTCGGATGGTCTTACGAGGGGATGTGGAGAACAACGAAATAAACCGAGATTCTTTGTTTGAGCAATTTAAAATAGATCCGTCTACCGTTGACTTGTCGCCCATTCGGGAAGACTCTATTTTAAGAGCACAAGTGGCTTTAGAAGATAAGTATAATCTGTTTCAGCGGAATACCTCGCAGGGAAGTCTTGTCTTATTTTCACCGGTTACCGGGGTAATTTCCCAAGAGTATAATGCCGAGAAGAAACATTTCGCCGTAGATATTGTAGCTGAAAAGGACGCCCCGGTAAAAGCAGTGGCCAATGGCACCGTTATTTTTTCAGAATGGACCGCTGATACTGGCTTTGTTTTAATAATGGAACACGAAGAGGGGTTATTATCCGTATATAAACACAATAGCTCATTAAATAAGGGGCAAGGAGATCTTGTCAGAGCAGGAGAGGTCATTGCTTCTGTAGGTAATACGGGCGAATTTACTACCGGACCTCATTTACATTTTGAATTGTGGAGCAATGGAAATCCCGTAAATCCATCAGACTACATCGATTTTAACTAAACTACATGTCCTTAAAATCTTTCGCCGCTCAGATCTTTGCAGCTAATGTCCATAGAAGAACCATGAAGTGGGTCAATAACCCAATTAGCACCCAGGAGGCCCTTTTTAAAGATCTTATTTCATCAGCAAAGAGCACTGAATTTGGGATAGACCATCAATTCGATAAGATAAATTCTCATAAAGATTTTACAAATCAGGTTCCAATACGGGATTATGAGGCACTTACCCCATATATAAATAAAGTTGTAGCGGGGAAAGCAGATATTCTCTGGCCGGGGAAACCCATTTATTTTGCAAAAACAAGTGGCACCACTTCAGGAGCAAAATATATTCCAATTACGGAAAACTCCATTAAGCATCAGGTAGAGGCATCCAGAAATGCGATCCTCAATTATATTCACGAAACTGGAAACGCCTCTTTTGTCAATGGTAAGATGATCTTTTTGCAGGGAAGTCCGGTGCTTACAGAAAAGAATGGGATTAAACTAGGTCGACTTTCAGGGATCTCAGCACATTATGTGCCAAATTATCTTCAAAAAAACAGATTGCCCAGCTGGGAAACCAATTGTATTGAGGATTGGGAAACCAAGGTAGACAAGATCATTGAAGAAACAATAGATCAAAATATGATGGTCATAGCCGGCATCCCTTCCTGGGTGCAAATGTATTTTGAAAAATTAAGGTCGGTTTCCGGGAAGAAGGTTGGGGAGCTCTTTAAAAATTTTGAACTTTTTATTTATGGTGGGGTCAACTATGAACCCTACCGGGCAACATTTGAGAGTCTGATAGGCAGAAAAGTGGCTAGTATAGAACTATTCCCTGCCAGTGAAGGATTTTTTGCCTACCAGGACAAACAGGATGAAAGAGGCATGCTTCTTCTGTTGAATTCCGGAATTTTTTATGAGTTTGTGAGGGCAGAAGATTTTTTTAATGAAACCCCTAAAAGACTTACGCTCAAGGATGTTGAAATTGGAGTGAATTATGCGATGATTATCTCCACCAATGCCGGGCTTTGGGCCTATGACCTTGGAGATACTATTCAGTTTATCTCAACAGATCCTTATCGGATTATTGTATCAGGAAGAATAAAGCATTTTATTTCAGCTTTTGGCGAACATGTAATCGCTAAAGAAGTAGAATATGCCATGCAGGAAGCTATACAAATGTCTGGCGCAGAAGTAAATGAATTTACCGTAGCTCCCCAAATTACACCCGCAAACAAAGAACTTCCGTATCATGAATGGTTCATAGAGTTTGGCAAGAAGCCAACCAACATGAAAGTGTTTGCACAAAAATTAGATGAGGCAATGCAGGAGCAAAATAGCTATTACTATGATCTGATAAATGGGGGCATCCTTCAGCCTTTGAAGATCACCCCAATAAAACCAGGAGGATTTCAAATGTATATGAAGTCGGTCGGAAAACTAGGTGGCCAAAACAAAGTACAACGCTTGTCTAATGACAGGAAGGTCGCTACTGACCTTGATATTCAAAAGGAGGAAAAGATATCGTAAGGCTGCTGGAAGAGGGCCGAAATCATGAATAATAAGTGTATTTTTGTGAGGATTTATGAGTAAAATAAAAGATACAACCAGGGCACAGGAGTCAACAAACGCCATAGAACGTTTGTATATCACCATGCGCCATCTTTTTAACAGGGGGTTTTATAAACCGATGGGAATTTCAGGGGAGACCCTTAGAAATGCACTTTTGTTGTTGAGGCCGGAGATCTATGGGTCCATAGCAGAAAAAAAAGCAGAGCTCAATGGGCTACTATATGTCCTGGAAAGGCTTCCTCAAGGTATAGAACAGTGCCGTTTTATCAATCTAACTTCGGATGAAGGCTACTCCAAGACACATTTTTCACCAATAATTCCACCAAAAAGAAGACGTAATTGCTATAGGATCGATGACGAACAGATGAATATAGAGATCACTCGAGGCAGGTCTGATATCTATGATATTTTAACCCATCTTACCTTCCTTTTTATAGAATCTGGCAAAATATGTAACCGGGTGCTTATTGAAGATACGGACAAGACCATTCGTGATTGGCAAAAATTAGAATTAGCGGTCAATAAGACCAAACTCAGCCAGGAAGACAGAGAAGTTGCATTGATTCATACGGCTAATATTTTAGGTAGATCCTTTGTGGAGACCATGGATGTGTACAATAAACTGGCAACCAAGAAAGATCCCGAACGATTTTTAAAGATCATCTATTGGCTTGGTAAATTAGCCATTGAGGAGGAGACAGGCGGAGAAAAAAGGACGATCACCTTTAGCGCACTTCTAAGGGAACGTCTGGGTCACCATATTCATGGGGAGCAATGGGCTCATAACATCAAGGACACCTTAAACAAGCATAGATTACTTGAAAGGCCTATCCACATTATTAGTGCTAACATGCATAGTGTGGTGAACTCCCTTTATGCAAAAAAAGCATTGGAAAAAGATTCGGCAGAAGGGACACTTCTGGATATGTATCAGCAGTTGAGTCTTGAGAAGAATGCCAAATTACGGGAGAAAGTGCTTGCAATGGCTCGGAAAAATGGAATGATTGAAATTAAGGACGTATCGGGAACCAATATTGATGTACAGATATTTGATATGGCAAAATTGGGTGAGGATATATGTGGTTATGAGCTTCCTGCTGATCTTTCAAATGAGAATAAACCGGTAATTTTTGTGATGGATTACGCCTTTGGGGAACAGGCATTTGAGTCTATAGATGAGCTCCTAAAGCCTTTTAAGCGAAAGCATAAAAAACCTTTTTATTTAGACATTGCTTCTATTTCCATTATGGGCAAGGCAGGGATCCTTGAAGGAGGGAAGGGAGACCTGATGATCCCATCGGCCCATATATTTGAAGGAACAGCAGACAATTATCCATTTCAAAATGAGCTTCGTGGAGATGATTTTAGGGGTAATGGTTTAAAAGTAATGGAAGGGACCATGGTGACAGTATTAGGCACCTCATTACAGAACAAAGACATTCTTAAATTCTTCCATGAATCTACCTGGGAGGTTATTGGGCTCGAAATGGAAGGGGTACACTATCAAAAGGCAATTCAATCGGCATCTAAGATCAGGAGAAGTATTAAGGAAGACGTAAAAGTGCGTTACGCCTACTATGCCTCGGACAATCCTCTAGAGACGGGGAGTACTTTGGCATCCGGGGGCTTAGGAACCACGGGCGTGAAACCGACCTATTTAATTACCGACAAAATTCTACAACAAATTTTTAATTCATAGTTATGGCCAAAGAACTAAAAACAAAAAACACCTCATCTAATGATGAAATAGACCTGGGACAGCTGTTTCAGATGATAGGAAAAGGCTTCAATCGAATTTTCAGAGGGCTACTTTCTTTATTTCTGTATTTTAAGAGAAATGCGATCATTTTAATAGTGCTTGCTATACTGGGCGCCTTAACCGGTTTTGGGCTAAATCAAATCGTCTCAAAAAAAATGAAGTCAGAGGTCATTGTATCGCCTAATCTTCAAAGTAAAAATTACCTCTATGATGTTGTAGCTGAACTTCAAGCTAATATCGAAGCAAAGGACACAGTTTTCTTTAAAAGTTTAGGAATAGATGTTGAAAAAATAAAGGATTTTGAAATTGAAGTAGCCCCCGTAAGTGGATCAAATAAAAAGAACCTGGAAACGGAAATGAAGTATTTGGAATTACTTCAAAGCTTTGAGAATTCAGGTTCAATTTCCGATATAGTTAGGGCAGAGATATTAGACAAGAGTTCTTTGGATCAACGTATCACTTTTTTCTACAAGGACGCCTCTCTCGGAGACACCTATGCCAGAATTCTTATGGAATATATTAATTCGAATACCTATTACAAAGAGATCGTTAAGACCAATACAGAAAATGCACAAGATAGAATAAAGAAAAACGACTCCGTTGTACAACAGATTAATGTGCTTATCACTAATTATTCCAAGAAAATGCTCACTGAGAATAATACTACCGAGGGACGGATCGTCCTGGATAATGAGCAGCAATTAAACGTCCCCGAATTATTTACATTAAAGAACAATTTGATCAGAGACACAGAATCAAAGAAATTGGAATTAGAAAGACAAAAAGATGCGATTACCATTATCAATTTTGGGAAACCTCAAAGAATACTCAAACCGCTGTATCAAAAGAATATTTTTCTTTTCCCACTAGTATACATAGGAATATTTTTCCTTATATCTTTTATAAAATATTTGAATAAAAAGGCACTAGAAATGGGGGTATGAGTAGTACCAAAAACATTTTAGTTACCGGCGGAGCTGGTTTTATTGCCAGCAATTTTATTCCACTATTATTAGAGTCGCATCCCTCATATAGGATCATAAATTTGGATAAATTAACCTATGCAGGAGATTTATCCAATTTAAATGGACTAGAGAAGAACAAGCAATACCAATTTATTCTCGGGGATATTTGTGATGAAGATCTAGTCAATGACATTTTCATTAAATATAAAATTGATGATGTAATTCATTTTGCAGCAGAATCTCATGTAGACAATTCTATTAATTCACCTAATAGTTTTATTAAGACCAATATAGAAGGAACGTTTATTTTGCTGGAAGCCGCCAGGAAGCATTGGCTTTCGGGAAATGAGGATAAAAACATACACAGATTTTTCCATATTTCAACAGACGAAGTTTATGGAAGTCTTTCAGATAAAGGATATTTTACAGAAGGAACGCCTTATGCTCCCAACAGTCCCTACAGTGCCTCAAAAGCTTCAGCAGATTTTTTGGTCAGGAGTTATCATCAGACCTATGGACTAAACACTGTAATTAGCAATTGTTCAAATAATTTTGGGCCAAAACAACACGATGAAAAATTAATTCCGACCATAATACGCAAAGCCCTTGCAAATGAGCCTATTCCTATTTATGGCAAAGGGACAAATATTCGAGATTGGCTATATGTGGAGGATCATTGTCTTGCCATAGACCTTTTATTTCATAAAGGGAAAGCGGGAGAAACATACGTGGTTGGGGCAGCTAATGAATGTACTAATTTGTATCTTGCTAATGAGGTATGTAAATTAATGGATAGATTAATTCCTAAATCTGAAGGAAGTTATAAAGATCAAATTTCGTTTGTTAAGGATCGTCTCGGGCATGATTATCGCTATGCTATCGATGCTTCGAAGATCAGAAAAGAATTGAAGTGGGCTCCAAAACAAAATTTTATGGAAGGGCTGAGAAAGACGGTGGACTGGTACATTAAAAAATACCAATAAGTATAAAATGAAGGGAATAATTCTTGCAGGAGGCTCGGGAACGCGCTTATATCCTATCACCAATGTGATCAGTAAACAGCTAATGCCCATTTACGATAAGCCAATGATTTACTATCCGTTGGCTACATTGATGGAGACGGGTATTCGCGATATTTTGTTTATTACCACTTCTAAGGATAGCCCTTTTTTTAAACAGTTATTGGGCGACGGCTCTCATTTAGGCTGTTCTTTTCAGTATGCAGTACAGGAGAAACCTAACGGTATTGCTGAGGCCTTCATCATTGGAGCCGATTTTATCGGAAAGGAAAAAGTAGCACTTATTTTAGGGGACAATATTTTTTATGGCGCAGGTTTAGCAAGATTGCTACAAAAGAACAATGATCCAAATGGGGGAATAATTTATGGGTATCATGTTCAGGATCCTCAGCGATATGGGGTGGTTGAGTTCGATAATAACGGATCTGCCATTTCAATTGAGGAAAAACCAGAAAATCCAAGATCGAATTACGCCATCCCAGGGATATATTTTTATGACAATGAGGTGATTGAAATTGCAAAAGGCATTAAACCAAGTAAAAGGGGAGAATTGGAAATAACAGACATTAATAAGGTTTACTTAAAAAAAGGGAAGCTAAATGTGAGCATTTTGGATAGAGGAACAGCCTGGCTAGACACAGGCACCTTTGCATCACTGATGCAGGCAGCACAATTTGTTGAGGTTATTGAAGAACGTCAAGGATTAAAAATAGGAGCTATTGAAGAAATTGCCTTTAAAATGGGCTATATCTCTAGGGAAGAACTAAAGAAATTGGCTAAACCGTTATTAAAAAGTGGTTATGGCGCCTATTTGTTACAATTAAAATGACCCCTAAGGTGAAGCTTATTCCTACTACACTTGCTGATTGTTTTTTTATTGAACCCAAGGTCTACAAAGACAACAGAGGTGTTTTCTTCGAATCCTTTAATAAAGAGCTTCTAGAAAAAGAATTGAATATCCCTTTAGATTTCGTTCAGGATAACCATTCAGTTTCTGCAAAAGGAGTACTGAGAGGGTTACATTTTCAGACTGGTAACAAAGCACAAGCCAAGCTAATAAGGGTTGTAAAAGGAGAAGTTATAGACGTTGTGGTAGACTTACGCAAGGGCAGTCCTACATACCTAAAGCATTTTAAGACCATCCTCACAGCAGAAAGTTGCAACATGCTATTTATCCCTAAGGGAATGGCTCACGGGTTTTTACAAGATGATACCATATTCCTTTATAAATGCGATTCCTATTATGATTTGGAGGCAGAATCCGGAATTTTGTACAATGATCCCGATCTGAATATTGATTGGGAATTTCCTGCGAATGAGATTATTTTATCTAAAAAAGACCAAGAACTACCTCGATTAAAGGATATTAAGATATGATGAATGTACTAGTCACCGGCGCAGAAGGACAACTAGGAAAGTGCATTCGGGAATTGGCATCTTCAAATAGTCAAATAAAATTCGACTTTACGGATAAGAGTCAACTCGATATTGTTAAAAGAGCAGATGTTATCAACTTTTTTTTAGGAAAATCATATGATTATTGTGTGAATTGTGCCGCCTATACAAATGTAGATCAGGCGGAAAGGACTCCAGAAATTGCGTTTGCCGTTAATGCTGAAGGGGTTAAGAATCTCGCCTTGACTTGTCTTGAGAATGGAGTTAAACTTATTCACATATCAACAGATTATGTGTTCGATGGAGAAAAAAAGGAAGGCTACTACCCAAAGGATATTCCTAATCCTATTAATGAATACGGAAAGTCCAAACTCAAAGGAGAATTATATATTCAGCAGATCTTAAATGAATATATAATAATAAGGACTTCCTGGTTATATTCAGATTACGGCCACAATTTCTACAAATCCATTTTAGAAAAAGCACATAAAGGTGAAATACTATATGTGACTGATAGTCAAGTTGGCTGCCCTACGGATGCAAACCACTTAGCATATTATATTTTGGATTGTCTTCAAAGAAAGCATTGGATTTCGGGGATAGTGCATTTTACGGATAAGAA